>DAISKN010000697.1:0-3841 GCA_036820975.1 Acidobacteriota bacterium
TGCGCGCGAGCGAGCCTCCCCGGAGAGGCGCGGCGCGAACGAGCTCCAGGGGGAAGCCCGCGGCGGGAACGATCGAGGATTCGAGTCCTCTTTCCGTGCCGACGAAGATCACTTCGGCTCCTCCCGCGAGCTCGCGGAACCGCGACGCGACCGCGATCGCGGGATAGAGGTGCCCGCCGGTGCCGCCGGCGGCGACCAGCAACCGCGTTCGACGACCTTTCTCGGGCTCCTCGGGCAACCTTCACCTCGCATGCTGGGATACCGAAAGGAGAAGGCCCACAGCGGCCATGCCCGCGAGAAGCGACGAGCCGCCCGCGGACACGAAGGGGAGCGGGATGCCCGTCGTCGGGAGTATCCCCAGGACCACGCCCATGTTGATGAGCCCCTGGCCCACGAGGAACATCGTGAGCCCCGTGGCGAGGAGAGACCCGAAACGATCGGGCGCGCGGTCGGCGATGACCAGACCCCGCCACAGGAGTACGGAGAAGCCGGCGAGGACGGCGAGCCCTCCGATGAGACCAAGCTCCTCGCCGACGACGGCGAAGATGAAGTCGGCGTGCGGCTCCGGCAGGTAAAAGTGCTTCTGCTGGCTCGCCATGAAGCCTTTCCCCAGGACTCCTCCCGAGCCGACGGCGATGAGCGACTGGAGGATCTGAAACCCCTTCCCCAGGGGGTCCTGGTCGGGATCGAAGAAGATGAGGAACCGCTCCCGCCGGTAGTCCTCGCTGAAGATGAGCCAGAGGAGAACCGGAGCCGAGGACAGCGCGAGCATGGTGAGCTGCCCGAGGGGCACGCCGGAGACGAACAGGAGGCATGAGCCGATGAACACCAGGCAGAACGCCGTCCCGTAGTCGGGCTCGATGAGCACCAGATAGCCGAGAAGTCCGGTGATGAGAAGCGACGGAAACCAGCCCGACCAGAAATCCTCGAGCCGGTCGCTCCGGCGATCGAGCTGGTACGCGAGCGTCAGCACCAGCGAGAGCTTGGCCAGCTCCGAAGGCTGGAACGAGATCAACCCCAGGCGTATCCATCGGTGAGCGTTGTTGAGCGGCGGACTGAAGAGGACGGCGACCAGGAGCGCCACCGTCGCGCCGAGAAGTCCGTAGACCACGGCGCGATGCCTGAGCTTGCGGTAGTCGAAGCGCGTGAGCACGATCATGAGAAGGACGCCCATCGCCGCCCACATGCCCTGCTTCACCGCGAAGAAGTAGGGGCTCCGGTGCGACTCCATGGCGATCACCGACGACGCGCTGTAGAGCATGACGATGCCGAAGCCGACGATGGCAATGGCGGCGATGAAGAGCGTCCTGTCGGGAGCGAGCTTCTGGGCCACCCTTCACTCCCTCTCCGCCTGAAGCCTCTGGACCGCCGCCCGGAACCGCTCGCCTCGTTCCCGGTAGTCCCGGAACATGTCGAAGCTCGACCCCGCGGGCGAGAGGAGAACGACGTCTCCGGGGATCGCGCGGCGATGGGCCTCGGAGACCGCCGCCTCCAGATCCGCCGCCATCTCGACCGGGGCCGCGCCGGCGAGGGCATCGCGCACCATCTCGCGGCTTTCGCCGATGGCGAAGACGCATTTCACTTTCCGGGTCACCAGATCGCGGAGGTCGCGGTAGTCCCCGCCCTTGAACCGCCCTCCGAGGATCAGGAGGATTTCGCCGTCGAAGCTCTCGAGCGCGGCGCGCACCGCCTGCACGTTGGTCGCTTTGGAGTCGTTGTAGAACCGGACTCCGTCCACCACCGCGACCTGCTCGAGCGCGTGCGGTAGACCCTGGCAGTGGGCCAGCGCTTCTCCGATCTCTTCTCCCGAGATTCCCAGGAGAGCGGCGGCGGCGGACGCCGCCATGGCGTTCAGGCGGTTGTGCCGGCCCACGAGCTGGAACTCCTCGAGTGAGGCGAGCGGTGTTACGACCCCATTCTCGTGCTTCACGATCCAGGGCCCGTCGAGCTGCACGTGGGGCGAGAGCTCGGAGAGGCAATCCAGCTCGAAGTACCACTTCTGCGATTTCGCTTTCTCAGCCATGGACACCGTCAGTGGATTTCCGCCGAAGACGACCGCCATGTCCTCTTCGGTCTGGTTCTCGAAAATTCGGCGCTTGGCGGCAACGTAGGCCTCGAAGTCGGGATGCCAGTCCAGATGATCCGGCGTCACGTCGAGGAGCACCGCGACCCGGGGTCGGAACGATTCCACCGTCTCGAGCTGAAAGCTCGAGACCTCGAGGACGAAGAGCGTCCGCTCGGAGCTTCCCGAAACCTCTCTCACCAGAGGAGCGCCGATGTTCCCCGCGAGGCGCACGTCCTTCCCCGCGGCGCGCAGCATCGCCGCGAGCAGGGACGCGGTCGTGGACTTGCCCTTGGTTCCGGTCACGGCCGCGACCGTCCCTCGAATCTCCCGGAACCCGAGCTCCAGCTCCCCCCAGACGGGAATGCCGCGCTTGCGCGCTTCCGCGAGTATCGGGAGGTCGACTCTCACTCCGGGGCTCGGGACCACGAGGTCGATTCCGGATACGAGCGACGTCGGATGAGAGCCTAAATGCAGCGTGACCCCCTTCGCCTCGAGCGCGAGCGCCTCCGGGTCGAGCTCCTCCCGCGGCCTTCGATCGGCGGCCGTCACCGCCGCTCCCCGGGCCCGAAGGAGCTCGCAGGCGGCGACGCCCGAAAGGCCGAGCCCCACCACCAGGACCCGCCGGCTCCGATAGTCTCCGGCCGGGGGGATCATGGCGTTCCATCGACTTTGCCCACGTTCGCTTCATCTCAACTTCAAGGTAGTCAGGCTCGCGAGGGCGAACATGATTCCCAGAATCCAGAAACGCACGATGACCTTGGGCTCGCTCCAGCCCGCGAGCTCGAAATGGTGGTGCAGGGGCGCCATGCGGAAGACGCGCTTGCCGGTGAGCTTGAACGACGCCACCTGGATGATGACCGAGAGCGCTTCGAGCACGAACACCCCGCCGACCAGCACCAGGAGGATCTCCTGCTTGATCAGGAGGGCCATCGTGCCGATGGCGCTTCCGAGAGCGAGCGACCCCACGTCGCCCATGAACACCTGCGCCGGGTACGAGTTGAACCACAGGAATCCGAGGCTCGCGCCCACCATCGCGCCGCCGAAGATGGTGAGCTCCCAGATTCTCGGGATGTGGATCAGATCCAGGTAGGCGGAGAATTGAGCGTGTCCGGTGACGTAGGTCAGGACGGTATAGGCGGACGCGGCGATGAGGACGGTGCCGATCGCGAGGCCGTCGAGCCCGTCGGTGAGGTTGACGGCGTTCGACGCCCCCACTATGACCAGAGCCGCGAAGGGAACGAAGAACCACGAAAGGTCGGGCCTCAGCTCCTTCACGAAAGGAAAGAGGATGACCGTCGAGAAATCTCCGTCCCTGGACATCAGGAGGAGCACCGTCCCGACGACGAGCGCGAAGGCGGTCTGGAGCAGGATCTTGGCGCGCGCCGAAAGGCCCAGCGAGCGCTTCTTGGCGACCTTCCGGTAGTCGTCGGTGAAGCCGACGAGCCCGAAGGCGAGAGTGGTTCCGAGCGCCACCCAGACGAACACGCTCGTGAGGTTCGCCCAGAGGAGCGTCGGCACCGCGATCGCCGTGAGAATGAGAATGCCGCCCATGGTGGGAGTCCCCGCCTTGGAGCGATGGGTCTCGGGGCCTTCCTGGCGGATGTGCTGCCCGATCTGGAACTGCCGCAGCCGGGCGATGAGCCACGGGCCGAGGAAGAACGAGATCGCGAGAGCGGTGAGGGTCGCGCAGGCGGTGCGAAAGGTGACGTAACGGAAGACGTTGAGGAACCCGTACTCCGTATGCAGGGGATAGAGGAGGTGGTAGAGCATCAGGCC
>DAISKN010000698.1:0-3829 GCA_036820975.1 Acidobacteriota bacterium
GCTGCTCAAAGCGGAGCTCATCGAGCCCGAAGGCGACGAGGCGCAGAGAGAGCCGAGGGAAAAGCCGAGCTCCCCTCGAGCCGCGGCGGAGCCCGCGCCCGTGGAGGCGCCGGCCCCGAGCGGGGCCGACGCGGAGCGGGAAGAGGTCGAGAGGCTCTTCCAGGAGTTCCCTTCGCGCAATCACTGGGAGGTCCTCGAGATCCCCCAGGGCTCGGGGCTCGAGGAGATCCAGCAGGCCTTCTTTCGGGGGGCCAAGCGGTTTCACCCCGACCGCTTCCGGCGCATCCCCGCGCCCGATTTCCAGGAGAAGCTTTCGTACGTCTTTCGCCGCTTCACCGAAGCGAAGGAGATCCTCACCTCCTCGGCGCGGAGCGGATACGAGGCGCTCGCGGAGAAGGAAGGTCTCTACGAGGCGTCGAGGAAATCCTCGATCCCTTCGCGGGGAGGCGCCGGCCGCCCCGCGGGAGACGCGGCCGAGGCGACGTCGCTCTTCCGGCGCGCGCAGCAGGCTTTTCAGGCGTCGGATTTCTGGAACGCGATCCAGCTCTGCCACCAGGCCATCGACCACGCTCCAGAGCGCGCGGAGATCTATCACCTGCTCGGCCTCGCGCTCTCGAAGAATCCCAAGTGGCGACAGGACGCGGAGAAGAATCTACGCATCGCGACGAACCTGGATCCGTGGAAGGCTGACTACTTCGTGGCGCTCGGAAGCCTCTACCAGGAGGTCGGTCTGCACCTCAGGGCGCGAAAAGCCTTCGAGCAGGCGAAATCCGTGGACCCGATGGCGAAGGTGCCTGAGGAGTGAGTCAGATGGCTGACAGTTACCAGTGGGCAGCGTTCCGAGCGCGAAGCGCCCGGGCAACTGGAAACCGGCAACGCAACGCCTACGTCAGCGAAGGCTCTTTCTCGTATTGTTTGAGTTTCCGCCAGAGAGTGGCGGTAGTTATCCCCAACCGCTTCGCCGTGTTCTTGCGGCTGCCTCCGCATTCGGCGAGGACTTCCAGGATGTACTCTTTCTCGAGCTCCGCGAGGCTCAGGGCCCCCTTGCGCGCCCGATCGATGATGCGGTCCTCGCTCCGCTGAAAGTCGCCGAAGGGAAAATCGTCCATCCCGAGGATCCCGTCGCGGTCGAGGGCCGCGGCCCGCTCGATGGCGTTCTCGAGCTCGCGGACGTTGCCGCGCCACGGCTGCTTCTTCAGCACGTCCATGGCGCGGGGTGAGATCGCGGGAGGTTGAGGGGTCCCCATCCGATCCGAGATGCGCCTCGCAAAGTGGAGCGCCAGAGGCCGAACGTCCTCGGGGCGCTCCCGCAGCGCCGGAAGCTCGATGGGAATGACGTTCAACCGGTAGAACAAGTCCTCGCGGAAGCTTCCGTCCTTGACGCTTCTCTCGAGATCGCGGTTGGTCGCCGCGATGATCCGCACGTCGAGGTTCCGACTGGTCGTCGTTCCCACCCGCCGCACCTCTCCGTTCTGCAGGAACCGCAGCATCTTCACCTGGGCCATCGGAGTGAGCTCTCCGACCTCGTCCAGAAAGGCGGTTCCTCCGTGGGCCTCGTCGAAGAGCCCGCGTTTGTCGGCGTGCGCCCCGGTGAAGGAGCCCTTGGAATGTCCGAACAGCTCGCTTTCCTGGAGGTTCTCGGGAATGGCGCCGCAGTTCACGATGACCAGGGGCTTGTCCTTCCGTGGGGAGAGCGCGTGGAGAGCGCGGGCGGCCAGCTCCTTGCCGGTGCCGCTCTCTCCGGTGATGAGGATCGTCGAGTCCAGCCGAGCCACCTGCTCGATCATCTTCAGCACTTCGCTCATGCGCGACGAGGCGCAGACGATCTCCTCGAAGGGGTGTCGTGCGCGAACCGCCTGTTCCAGGAGCCGGACGCGCTGGGTGAGCCCCTTCCGCTCGAGGGCCCGCTGGGAGACGAGCGTGAGCTCCTCGGGCTGGAACGGCTTGGTGAGGTAGTCGTAGGCTCCGGCCTTGATTGCTTCGACGGCGCCCTCGATGGTGCCATAGGCCGTCATCACCACCACTTCGGTGTCCGGGAAGAGCTCCTTCGTCCGCCGCAGAACCTCGAGCCCGTTGATCCCGGTGAGGCGCAGGTCGGTCACCACGAGATCGAACGGCTTGCGATAGAGGAGGTCGAGCGCCTCCTCGCCGCTCTCCGCGGACTCGACGGCGTAGCCTTCGCGCCGGAAAGTGATGACCATGGACTCCCGGATCGCGGCCTGGTCGTCCACCACGAGCACCGAGACCGCCGGGGCCCGGCCCTCCTCGGCCTCTTCAACGAGTTGTCGGGATCGATTGACGCTCATCGGAACCTAACGGGAAGCGCAGCCGGAAAGAGCTTCCCTCTCCCTCTTCGCTCGAAACATCGACGGCCCCCGCGTGCGCCTCGACCACCCGCTGCACGATGGCGAGACCGAGGCCGGTGCCGTCGGCTTTGGTAGTGTGGAACGGCTCGAAGATCTTCTCCCGGTCCTCCGCGCGGATTCCCTTCCCGGTGTCGGAGACGATGACCTCGACGTCTCCTTCCTTCGACCGTTGAACGCGGACCGTGAGAACGCCCCCTCCGGGCATGGCCTCGACCGCGTTGACCAGCAGGTTCCAGAGCGCCTCGCGGGTTTGAGCGGCGTCCAGGCCGGCGATGGGAAGCTCGGGATCGTAGTACTTCTCGATGGTGATCTCGCTCTTGCGTTTTCCCTGACCCCGCCCCAGGGGGCGCTTCTGCGCCAGGAGCAGCAGCAGGTCGTCGAGGAGCACCGCGAGGTTCTGCGGAGTTCGATGAATCGGTCTCGGCCGCGCGAACTTCAGGAAGTCGGCGACGATGCCCTCGAGCCGCTCCGCCTCCTCGTGCACCACATCGAGAAGCCTCCGGTCGTCGCCCCGGAGGTCGAGATCGCGGCGCAGGACGCCGACGGAGTTGGAGATCGCGCCCAGCGGGTTTCGAATCTCGTGCGCGATCTGAGCCGCCAGCTCTCCCACGGCCGCGAGTCGTTCGGTGCGGATGAGCTTTTCCTGGGTGCTCTTGAGCTCTTCATAGGCCCGCCGCGTCTCCTGGAAGAGGTCGCGGTAGCGGCTCTCCGACTCTCTCAGCCGGGCGGTGCGCTCCCGCACTTTTCTCTCGAGCGAGCGCTGGTAGTCCAGGTTCTCGGCCTCGAGGCGCGTTTTCTCCCGGAGCAGCGCTGCCCGCTCGCAGGCTCGCTCCACCACCGCGAGGAGCGCCTGCCGGGTTACGGGCTTGCCGATGTAGTCGTAGGCTCCCTGCTTCAGCGCTTCGACGGCGGTCGAGAGATCGGGATGACCGGTCACCATGACCACGCTCATCTCCGGGTCGTGCTGGTGAGCGAAGCCGAGAATGGACATTCCGCTCTCGCGCGGCAGCATCAGGTCGGTCAGAGCGACGTCGAACCGCGCCTCGCCCAGGCTCGCTTTCGCCTCGGTGAAGCTGGACGAGGTCGTCACCTCATAGCCTTCCGCTTCGAGCACGTCGCGGAAAGTCTGGCGGACGGTCTCTTCGTCGTCGACGATAAGGATCGATGGCACGGATCACCCGAAGGGTCAGGGACAGGCAATAGAAAGAGTAGCACCCCGGTGCTCCGGGGAGCAATGACCTCAGTTTACGCTGGGGTCATCGGGCGCCAGGCGTCGAAAGCCGGCCAGAGTACGCCAGAAGCGAAGCGCCTCTTCCACGTGCCCCTCGAGCGCCGCGGCGCGCAGGAGAAGATCGTCCTGCTCGAGCAGACCCTGTTTCAACTCCGCTGGAAGGTCGACCAGGCTCGAGATGCGGTTCACCAGGGTGTCGAACGCGAGACGATCGAACGACAGCGTCCCCTCC
>DAISKN010000699.1:0-3807 GCA_036820975.1 Acidobacteriota bacterium
GCGGCGCTTTTCGCCGAGGACGGCTTCGTGCTCCCCGGGGGTCAGCCTCCTGTCCGAGGTCGGGCGGCCATCGAGCGGTATTATCAGGGGCATGGCGGCCCACTCTCTCTGCGCGCCATCGCCTACGCGTCCGACGGCTCCGTGGGCTACATCCTCGGAGGCTACACGAGCGAGAAGGGGAAAGAGGACGACGGCAAGTTCACCCTCACGTTGCGGAAGGATGCCGGTGGAAAGTGGTGGATCCTTTCCGACATGGACAACTCCAACCGCCGGTCTCCCTGAGGACCGGTAGATGAGGCCCACGGCGTGAGGGCACTTCACCTGGAGAGGCACCGGACGGCCCGCATCGGCTGGCTGCGCGCCGCGGTGCTGGGCGCGAACGACGGAATCGTTTCCACGGCGAGTCTGCTGGCAGGCGTCGCGGCGGCAAACGCCGGGAGAAGCGAGATTCTGGTCGCGGGAGTCGCCGGCCTGGTCGCGGGGGCGATGTCGATGGCGGCCGGCGAGTACGTCTCGGTCAGCTCCCAGGCGGACACCGAGAACGCGGACATCGAGCGCGAGCGCAAGGAGCTCGCTACGGACTACGAGCACGAGCGCGAGGAGCTGGCGGCGATCTACGTCAAGCGAGGTCTCGATGCTCCGCTGGCGAAACAGGTCGCCGATCAACTGATGGCTGGTGATGCGTTGGCCGCTCACGCCCGCGACGAGCTCGGTATCTCCGAGACCCTGAGCGCCCGGCCGGTTCAGGCGGCCCTGGCTTCGGCGGGAACGTTCGCGGTGGGCGCGGCGATGCCGCTTCTGACAGCGCTCGCCGCACCAGCAAACGCCCTCATCCCCTTCGTGATGGGAACCTCCATCGTATTCCTCGCGCTCCTGGGCGGGTTCGGGGCAAGAGTCGGCGGAGCGCCCGTGACCAAGGCCGCCTTGCGGGTGACGTTCTGGGGAGTTCTGGCGATGGCTCTCACGGCGGGGGTGGGAGCTCTATTCGGGACGGTTGTCTGAAGCTCGGAACCGGGCGCTCGTCAGAACATCCCCAGCTGAAGCTTCGCCGCCTCGGTCATCTTTTCGGGAGTCCAGACCGGTTCCCACACCACGTTGACCTTGACGGAACGCACGCCTGGAAGCTCGGCGACCTTCCGCTCGACTTCCGGCGGCAGCGATCCCGCCGCGGGACAGGCGGGAGAGGTCAAGGTCATGTCGATGAGGACGTCACCATCCGGGCCGACCTCGATTTTGTAGATGAGGCCGAGCTCGTGGATGTTGACGGGAATCTCCGGGTCGTAGCACGTCTTGATGACGTCGACGATCTGCTCCTCGAGGCTCGTCGTCTTCTGGGCTTGTTCAATCGGTTCAATCGGTTCAATCGGTTCCATCGGCTCCATCGTCTACTCCGTCGAGACCGCTTCTTCCTGCCGCGCGAGCGCCGCCTTGAGCGTGTGCCAGGCGAGAGTCGCGCACTTCACCCGGACCGGATAGTCGCGGACACCGGCGAAGACCGCGAGCTTGCCGAGGGCGTCCCCTTCGGCCAGCTCCGATTTCCCGGTGACCAGATCGTGAAACACGGTGAACAGCTTTTCCGCCTCGGATTCCGTCTTTCCCTTGAGCGCTTCGGTCATCATCGACGCCGAAGCGGTCGAGATGGCGCAGCCCGCTCCCTGGAATCCGACGTTTCGGACCACGCCGTCCTCGACCTCGACGAAGATCGTGACCCGATCGCCGCAGAGCGGGTTGTAGCCCTTCGCCTGCCGGGAAGCGCCCGGAAGCACCCGGAAATTCCGCGGGTTCTTGCTGTGGTCGAGGATTACTTCCTGGTAGAGCTCGCGAAGACTGTCGTTCATCGTCGTTTACTTGAGGCCGAAAACCTCGCGCACGGTGTGAAGCCCGGAAACCAGCCGGTCGATCTCCTCCCGGGTATTGTAGAGCGCGAGAGACGCCCGCGCCGTCGCCGGCAGACCGAATCGGTCCATCACCGGTTGAGCGCAGTGGTGCCCGGTGCGGACCGCAATCCCCTCCTGATCGAGGATGGTTCCGATGTCGTGGGGATGGACGCCCTCGAGAACGAAGGAGAGGACGCTCGCCTTGTGCCGCGCCTCGCCTATGATCCGAAGTCCCGGAACCGAGCGAAGCTGCTCGGTGCCGTAGTCCAGAAGCTCCTCCTCGTACGCGGAGATCGCGTCGAGGCCGATCTCGGTCAGGTAGTCCATCGCCGCACCCAGTCCTACCACTCCCGCGATGTTGGGCGTTCCCGCCTCGAATCGGAACGGGAGCCGGTTGTAGGTCGTCTTCTCGAAAGTGACCGAGGCGATCATGTCCCCCCCGCCCTGGTACGGCGGCATCTTCTCGAGAATCGCCTCCTTGCCGTAGAGGACACCGACCCCCGAGGGACCGAACATCTTGTGACCGGAGATGGTGTAGAAGTCGCACCCGAGCGCGGCGACGTCGATTGGAAGATGGGGCGCCGCCTGGGCGCCATCGATGAGAACGGGGACGCCCTTCTCGTGGGCGAGCTCGACGACCGTTCGCACCGGGTTGATGGTCCCGAGGGCGTTCGAGACGTGGGCCAGCGAGACGATCTTCGTCTTCGGACCGAGGAGCTTCTTGAAGGCGTCCATCTCCATGTCGCCACGGTCGTCTATCGGGACCACCTTCAGGTGCGCCCTCTTCTCCTCGCAGAGCATCTGCCAGGGGACGATGTTCGAGTGGTGCTCCATGTGGGTGATGAGGACCTCGTCCCCCTCCCCCACGTTCACCCGCCCGTAGGTCTGGGCGACGAGGTTGATCCCCTCAGTGGTGCCCCGCACGAAGATGATCTCGCGCTCGGAAGCGGCGTTGAGAAAGCGCAGCGCCTTGAGGCGCGCGTTCTCGTAGGCCTTCGTCGAACGCTCCGAGAGCTCGTGCACCCCTCGATGGATGTTGGCGTAGTCGTGCGAGTACAGCCGCATCATCGCGTCCAGGACCTGGCGCGGCTTCTGCGCGCTCGCGGCGTTGTCGAGATAGACGAGAGGCTTCCCCTTGATGTTCTGATGGAGCGCGGGAAAGTCCGCCCGCACGCGCTCCACGTCGAACGGGCGCTTCGGCGCCTCCTTGCGGGTCGCGATTTCGGTCTGACCGCTGGTGCTCATCGACGTCTCCTTCAAGCCGCCTCGGCGAAGACGAACCTGCGCATCGCGTCCCTCACGGCCGCGACCCGGATTCGCTCGCTCACGTCGGCGATGAACCCCCGGGTGAGGATGCTCGTCGCCTCTTCACGGCCGATTCCTCGGCTGCGGAGATAGAACAGGGCGTCCTTGTCGAGCTGTCCGATGGTGGCGCCGTGGGCGCATTTCACGTCGTCGGCCTCGATCTCGAGCTGGGGGTTGGTATTGACCAGGGCTTCTTCCGAGAGCAGCAGGTTCTTGTTCGTCTGCTGGGCGTTGGTCTTCTGCGCTCCCGGTCTCACGATGATGCGCCCGTTGAAGACCCCGCTCGCGGAGTCGCTGAGGACGCCCTTGTAGAGCTCGCGGCTGGTGCCGTGCGGCTTCCGGTGATCGATGATGGTGTGGTGGTCCACGTGCTGCGTGCCCTTCACCACGTAGAGGCCGTTCAGGGTGAGGTCCGCCCCCTCTCCATCGAGCAGGCTCGCGATGTCGATCCGGGAGAGCCTGGCGCCCAGCGACAGCGAGTGGTTCTGGAGCGCCGCTCCCGCCGCCTGCAGGAGCCGTTGACTGCCGATGTGGAAGGCGCTCTCGCCCTCCCTCTGGATGCGGTAGTGGTCGATGCTCGCGCCGCCGGCGGCGACGATTTCGGTCGAAGCGTTGGTGAAGTAAG
>DAISKN010000700.1:0-777 GCA_036820975.1 Acidobacteriota bacterium
GGCCTACCCGGGGAAACGAGCACGATGGGTAAGTCCGGACCACGTTGCGCCCAGTCGGGT
The DNA here is from genome assembly GCA_036820975.1 of Acidobacteriota bacterium. GTDB lineage: Bacteria > Acidobacteriota > Vicinamibacteria > Marinacidobacterales > SMYC01 > DAISKN01. The sequence goes on from DAISKN010000700.1 coordinate 61, forward strand.
GATGCCGTCGCGTCTTTCCTCGGCCGGAGTGTCGACGATCCGAAGCGAGTGAGACTCGCCTGGCGAAGCGTCCTGGTGCCAGGCAGCAGGCATCTTCGGTTTACTCCCGCCGTTTCGATCCCCTCTCGTCGAGGTCCGGGATCGGATGGTCGGGAGCGATCGCTTTGACTTGTTCGAGCAACTGCCGCGCGCCCCAGTGGTTGCCCTCGCGATGGTAGAACCGGGCCAGAGTGACCAGGTAGCGAGGTTCCCAGCTCTTCAATTGAGTGGCAATCTTCAGGTGCTTTTCCGCGTCTTTGCGCCAGCGCGGGTTGTGGGCCAGGGCCACACCGAGGAGATGGTAATGCTCGGCGTCGTTCTCCTCGTTCAGCTCGATGGCGGCTCGGCTGAGCTGAATCGCGGTCCAGTAGTCCTTTTCTCGCAATGCCTCCACCGCCCTCCGGAAGACCTTTTTGGCTTTCGAGCTGTCCTTGGCGAGTGGTTCGTATTGGCTCGCGGGCAACTCCCAGTTCTCTCTCTGACTCGCATACTCTTCTTCCCGCTGTACCAGCTTCCCGTAGGCGATCGCCTGAGATTGAGCCGAGAGCGTGATGAAGGCGTCCTTCAGACGAGCCTGTATGAACGAGAGCTTCTTCTGGAGCTCGGCATCCGGAACGTGAGCGAACCTGGCGGGAGCGAACTCGTCGCGAAAGTTCTGGTAAGCGCGCTCGATTCGGG
>DAISKN010000700.1:787-3804 GCA_036820975.1 Acidobacteriota bacterium
GAGGCTCAACACGGCCCAGTGATTCTGGTCCTGCACCCGGCGGTAGGTGAGGGCGAGCTGTTTTTCGAAGTCCTTCGTCCCCCGCGGCGACTCGTCCTCGAGCAGCAGAACGTCGGGGGTGACGACTTGGGCACGACCGATGAGACCCGCATGAAGCAGACCTGTCAGCGCGCGAAGGATCGTCTCCGGTGATAACGACGACGAGCGCAAGATGTCGCCAGTGGTGGTGAGCGAGTCGACGAAATCCAGCACCGAAAGCTCTTCTCTCGAGAGGTCGAGTCTATCCGCCGCGACCGGAGGATCCTTGACACGAATCAGAACGAATTCGTCGGTCAGCAACTCATCGCGACAGCGCTGGAGGTCTTCGAGCGCGCGGGCGGCGATGATGAAGACCTCCGTCATCAGGATCGGAGAGAGCGTCACGGCGTCGATGGGGACCTGATCCGAGAACACGAGGCGGTCGCACGGCTCGAGCAGCATTCTGCTGGCGACTTCGAGAATCTGAAGCCGAACATAGCCTTCGATCTCGCCTCCCTTCAGGTAGCCGAGCTCGACCATGATTTGGCCCATCTTGCGACCCGATCGTATGTGCTCCGCCGCCCGCCGAAGCTGCTCCTCGGTGACCCGACCTTCCCGCACCATCGTTTCGCCGAGACGTTCGTCGGCGAGGTTCGAACGGCACCCTACGAGCGCTCCCTGCTCGAAGAAAATGAGTCGCTTGACGTCACCGGATTGACCGATGAGCGCGCCGCTCGTTTTCCTTTGCAGAATCCGCTCGATGGCACGGAGGACTTGCGCGTTGAAGCTCATAAGACTCGGGACAGTGTCAGACGAGAGCCATCCGACACAAATATCTTGGCACGTTTCGACGTGGAGCGCTTCCCGCGGCCGGCGGGGGACGCCGTGAGAGGGAGGTTTCCGACAGCGCCGACCGTCGAGGCGCGGCGGACGGGCCGGCAGTTACCCTATACCGTGGCTTTTCGCCTCGCGCAGCCGCAGCCGGAGCGCCCACTCGAGGGCGACAGCAACAGGGATTTCATTGGCAGACAGACTACAGTATAGAGGAGGCTGCCAGGGGGTTCGCCGAGAGGGTCCTCGACGCAGCCTGTGAGCGAGATAGTCGGCCCAGCCGAAGGAATCCACCACGGCCTGTGCCATCCTTGCCTCATGGGATTCGGGTAGCCACGCGATGCCACGCAAGTACAGCATGGGCGGAGGATCCGGAAGGTCGCCGGGCGCTCCGCCCGGGCCGCCGGTGGCGTCGCGTTCCCTGCGGGAGCGCTTCAGCGCGCTGCGCAACCTGCCGCCGTTCCTGAAGCTCATCTGGAAGACGAGCCCCGGCCTGACCCTTGCCGACCTGTTTGCGCGCTTCGTCCGCGCCCTGCTGCCAGTGGCCACCCTCTACGTCGGCAAGCTGATCATCGACGAGGTCGTGCGCCTGGCGCAGGCGGGGGACGCACCCGGGAGCCTCGGCGATTGGCTGGCCAGCGGCCGGCTCGGCCACCTGGGCTTCCTGCTGGCCATGGAGTTCGGCCTGGCGGTGCTCTCCGACGTCCTGGGGCGGATCGTCTCCCTCGTCGACTCGCTTCTCTCGGAGCAGTTTACGAACGCAACGAGCGTGCGCCTCATGGAGCACGCCGCCTCGCTGGACCTGGAGGACTTCGAGGACAGCGAGCTGCAAGACCGGCTGGATCGGGCCCGCCGGCAGACCATGGGCCGGTCGACCCTGATGAGCCAGATCTTCGGCCAGGCCCAGGACGTGGTGACCATCGGCAGCTTCGGGGTCGGGCTCCTGGTCTACGCGCCCTGGCTGATCGCGCTCCTGTTCCTGGCCCTCGTGCCGGCATTCCTGGGAGAGGCGCACTTCAACGCTCAGAGCTATTCCCTCGACTACGCACGGACGCCGGAGCGGCGCGAGCTCGACTACGTACGCCAGATGGGAGCCAGCGTCGAGGCCGCCAAGGAAGTGAAGATCTTCGGCCTGAGCGCCTTCCTGATCGAGCGCTATCGCAGGCTGGCGGGCGAGCTCTTCGCGGCCAAGCGAAGGATCGCGATTCGCCGCGCGACCTGGGGCGGCCTGCTCACCGCCGTCGGGACCGCGGGCTACTACGTGGCCTACGCCTTCATCGCCTGGCGGACGCTGCACGGCGCGTTCACCATCGGCGACCTCACCTTCCTGTCCGGCTCCTTCCGGCGCCTGCGCAATCTTCTCGAGGAGCTCCTGATCGGATTCTCCCAGGTGGCCGGCCAGGCGCTCTACCTGGACGACCTCTTCTCCTTCTTCGAGATCGCGCCGGAGATCGTTTCCCCCGAGGACCCGCGGCCCTTCCCGACCCCGATGCGCGAGGGCTTCACTTTCGAGGACGCGGGCTTCCGCTATCCCGGCGCTACGCGCTGGGCAGTGCGCCACCTGAGCTTCACCCTGCGCGTCGGCGAGGTGCTGGCGCTCGTCGGCGAGAACGGCGCGGGCAAGACCACCCTCGTGAAGCTCCTGGCGCGGCTCTACGACCCTGACGAGGGGCGCATCCTGCTCGACGGCCACGACCTGCGGGAGTACGACCTGGAAGCGCTGCGCGCCAACGTCGGGGTGATCTTCCAGGATTTCGTCCGCTATCACATGACCGCCGCGGAGAACATCGCGGTGGGCCGCATCGACGCCCGCGAGGACCGGGCGCGCATCGCCGCCGCCGCCGAGCAAAGCCTGGCCGACGAGGTGATCCGCAAGCTGCCGGAGGGCTACGACCAGGTCATCGGCAAGCGTTTCCGCACCGGGGTGGATCTCTCCGGCGGCGAATGGCAGAAGATCGCCATCGCCCGCGCCTACATGCGGGACGCCCAGTTGCTGATCCTCGACGAGCCCACCGCGGCGCTCGACGCCCGTGCGGAGTTCGAGGTCTTCCAGCGCTTCAAGGAGCTGAGCCGGGGCAAGACGGCGGTCCTGATCTCCCACCGCTTCTCGAGCGTCCGGATGGCGGACCGGATCCTGGTGCTGGTGGACGGCGAGGTGGAGGCGATGG
>DAISKN010000701.1:0-3804 GCA_036820975.1 Acidobacteriota bacterium
CCGTAACTCAGCGCATGGTCCGGCACCCGAACCGCGAGGCGCTTTTCCGCGGGGTCCATCGAGGGACCTTTCGGCACCGCCCAGGACTTCAGCACCCCGCTCATCTCCAGGCGGAAGTCGAAGTGATGGCGCCGAGCTTCGTGCTCGTGAACGACGAATTCCCGGCGCCCTCGACCTGTCGACACCACCTGGTCAGCCGAGCCCCAACATCGCCTGTTCGCCTTCGCTGCCTTCGAGAATCAACCGGGTCTCCCGGTTGCCCTTCTCCATCTCCACCACCACCCGCTTCACGTCGGACACCGTGTGCGCCAGGTGACGCCTGCCGTCCGACCCCTCGTCGCCCATGAGGATCTCGACGTCGAGCGCGCCCGAGGGCTGAGTATCGAGGTCGAGCCCGATCAGCGGAAGCCCTTCGGCCTCCGTCATCGGGGTCGTCCCGTACAACAGCTTGAGGGTAACCGGACGAGTCTCGTGCCTCTCGGTGAAATCCTTCAAGAAGCTCTTCAAGCTTGAAAGCTCGATCTCTCGTTTCATGGCACCTACCTCCCGGGTACCAAACCTTCAAATCGTGTGCCACCTGCCGGGGCACGGGATCCACCGGAAGGGCGGGCGGTCCGGCGCCGACTGGTGGAGAACCCTCGATCGGTGGGCGCGCTCACCCACCTTTTGGCGCTCGCGGCCGGGATCCACGGGTGCGGGACGGTTCCGATGGTGGCACGTGGATTGCTCCTTCCTTTCCGCGGAGGCTTGGAGCCATGCGAACCGACGAGAAGAACAGAAAGAGGATCGAGCAGGAGCTCGCGCGCGTGAATCAGGCGATCGTGATCCTCAAGAAGGAACCCCGGGCGGAAGAGCTCGAGGGTCTTGGAGACAATACTCCCCTTTCCGAGGAGGTCGATGCGATGCTCGCCACCGAGGAGGGCGAGCTCAGAAGCGCCCTGCTGTCGAGATACCTCGACCGCGCCGCGGCTCTCGACGAAGCCCGTAACCGCCTGGATGCCGGGTCGTACGGGCTTTGTCTCGCTTGCGGCAAGGAGATCTCACCGAGGCGATTGTCGGCCGTGCCCGAGGCGCTCAACTGCACCCCTTGTCAGGAGGAAGTCGAGAAGGCGCGGCATCCGGAGATCCACGCCCACGAATGGAAACGGGCGGAGGAGACTTTTCGCGAGCGTCTCGAGGCGGAAGCGCCGGAGCGCACGGCGATCTCGGGAGAGGGAAAGTGATCCCATAGATCACGCCCTCGTCCGTGGCCACGTAGATCATCGACCTGAAAAACGTAGGAAAATCCCGATGGTCAGGCCTGGATATGCACCAGGGCGGGCTCTTCGACGCCCTTGCACACGCGGCAGGTCTTCGACTCCAGAACGTTCTCCCACATCTTGCGGCGCATGTGCTTCCACTTGGGGCCGGTCCAGATCTCCTCGATCGACTGCTGGTGCACGTTCCCCATGGCGAGCGTTCCCTCGTAGTCCGTGCAGCAGACGGTGACGGTGCCGTCCCACAGGATCACGAACTGCTCGTTGGGAGCGGGGCAGTAGCCATCGACGGTCGCTTTCACCGCATCTCCCTGGATCACGTTTCCCCACGTATGGAGCGCTTTCCAGAGAATGTCGACACCCGGGAGGATCTCGTATCGACCCTTGTCGGCGTCGTGCTCGAGGAACCGGAACCCTCCGTCGACGAAATTCAGATCGTGCTTCTTCGGAGGAAGGCCGTACTTGCGCTCGAGCTCGCGCGCGAAGGCGATCCACGAGAGCATCACCCGGTCCGCCTGGCTGTTCGAGCCCACGATGCGGATGTCGCGAGAGCCGAGGGTGTTCATGACGTCGAGCTCGAGATGGGTGCGGGCGCCCTTCGCCACCTTTCGCTCCACCGCCATCCGCACCTTGTCGAGGTAGATGTCGAAGGTGAGCTTCCTGTTCTTGGCCTTCCGCGTCTTGAACGACTCGGCGTCGGGCGTCTGGTAGCTCAGGATGAAGTTTGTCAGGCCGGCGTCGTAGAGCCCGTCGACCAGCTCCTCGGTGAGAAGGCTGCAGTTGGTATTGAGCTCGATCGGAATCCCCTTCTCTTTTTCGGCGTAGCGCACGATGTCGACGAGCCGGGGATGGATCGTGGGCTCGCCCATCTGATGGAGCTTCACCGGGTAGAGCGGGCCGAGGCGGCTCTTCTCCCGAGCGATCTGGTCGAAGATCGACGTCGCGTCCTCGAAGGGCATCATGCCGCGCTTCCGCTCCATGATCTCGTCGGGGCAGAACGTGCAATGGAAGTTGCACAGGTTCGTGATCTCGACGAAGAGCCACCAGATCGGATAGACCCTTTCCGGCGACTTCCGGATCGAGGGAAGCGGCGCCGTCTCGGGATATGCCGCAACGTCCGCCGGAATCTCCGGCGTCACCGCCACCCGGGAGACCTGAAAGTCCTGCCGGATCTCCATGCGGAAGCTCGCGCCCACGTTCTGGAACCGGTCGGGATCGAAGTCCTCGAGGAGGAAGAGCGCCCGCTTCCAACGGGGCTCGGGCGCGCGCACCCCGTCCCAGCGCTGAGTCGCCTCTTTATAAAGACCACCGTAGGGAGCTTCGGGGTCGGTCGAGGCGTACTGGAGGCGAAACGTCGCGAACTCGGTGCCGAAGTAGTCGACCTCGATGACCGCCCGCGGGGTAAGCCGCCGCCTCGTCTGCTCGTCGAGCCGGTAATAGAGGTACTGCGACCAGGGCTCCGGAGTCACGGCCTTGCGGCCCGCACGCTCGACGATCTCGTAGCAGCCGTCCCCTTCGTTCACGAGCGAAAGCGCCCCGTCGGAGCTCGCCTCCCGGGGGACCTCGAGAACGACCTCGGTGGAGGCGCTTTTCCTTAGAACCCGATCGAGAAGAGTCGCCATTGGCACCTACTCAAAAAAACTCGAAATGCTTGTGTAAGAAGGGGGATGAGGGGATGGGGGAGATTAATCGGAGAGTTTCTTGCCCCGCGATCATCTCCCAATCCCCCCAATCTCCACATCCCCCTTCTTACGCAATTCTATGATTCCGGGGGCTCGAAGAAGCCCTTCACCATTTCGTCGATCCAGGGCTCGATGGCGCGGTAGACCTGGTTCCGGCAGTTGAACTTGTAGATGAAGGTCTTGCCGTCGCGAACGGCGAAGACCGTGCGCTCCAGGTACTCGGCGAGCTGCGTCTCCACGTGATAGAGAGTCGAGACGGCGGAGACTCCTTCCAGCGACTCGTGCTCCAGGAGCCGATAGTAGTCGCCCAGGGTCTCGGTGCGCGCGGCGTAGAACTTTTCGACCGTGAGATCCGGCGCCGCCTGGTTAACCGTGACCTCGAGGGTCGCGTGCACCGTGGTTCCATCCTTTTCCACGGCGAGAGGCGGACTGCGGAATCCCACGAAGAGCGACTCGCCGGGGTTGGTGACCGTCTGGGTCCTCTCCCAGCTCTCCGGGTGTCTGATGAGGACGTCGCGCCCGGGAGCTTCGTAGACCACGAAATACCTCGACCGCTCGAGGGAGTATCCCGCCCACGTCCGGTCGAGCGCCTCGCGATAGGCCTCCATCGTCGGGGCCTCGCCCCGGGCGAAGAGACCGTAGAGCGTTCCCTCGACGTCCACGAGGGCGAGACGCGAGCGCTCCTCGCCGTCCTCGGAGACGAAGCGCCAGCTCTTGCCCTTGCGATCGGCGAAGACTTACTCCTCTTCGCCTTCCACCTGGAGCTCGGAGGCGATCCCGGGGCGAAAATCCTGGCCGCCTTGGCCGGTTTCGATAAAATCGCCGAAGACGCCCTCGTATCCCTCCGGGTTCCGGGCGCGGCCATC
>DAISKN010000702.1:0-3786 GCA_036820975.1 Acidobacteriota bacterium
CTTCTGGCCGATCGCATTCAGGTAGCTGATCGCTTCCTGGAACTCCCGCTCCGTGGATTCGTCGGGCGATCGCACCAGGATCACCACCACGAGGAGAAAAAGGACGACCCCGAGACCCGCGGCGATCAGGAGCAGGCGGGGACGGGAGGAGGCTGCCGCCGCCTTCGGCGGGGCCGGGGCAGCGGGAGTCCTCGCCACGGGGATGGACCCCGATGTCGACGGCGGAGGCGGCGGGGAAGCCGTGGGCGTGACCGCTGGCTGGATGATCTTGATCGACTCGGGCGCGGGAACCACTCCGTCGAGCGCGAAATAGAAGGTGAACCCGCCGATCTGAATCTGGTCGCCCTGCTTCAACTCCCGGGAGGTCACTTTGACCCCGTTGACTCGGGTGCCGTTCTCGCTATCGAGATCGACGGCGGCGTAAACCTCTCCCCGGCGCACGATCTTCAGGTGCCGGCTCGATACCAGCGGATCGGGGATGGCGATCGAGCTTCCCGGAGCGCGGCCGAGAACAGCCTCCTCGGTGATGAGCGGGTAAGAGCGGTGAGGGGCTCCGGCGATGAGGACGAGCGTCGGCACGGCGACGTTGCTCTCGAATCGAAGGACGGCGCCCCCAATCGTCACCTCGCAGCCCGGGTAGAGGTCGAGGGAGTCGACTCGCCGGCCCTGGTGCAGAAGCCCGTTGCCGCTCTCGAGATCGACGATTCGGTACGCCCCGGAGGGAGCGGATTCGATGCGGGCGTGGCGCCGTGAAACCGCGGAGTCGGCGAGGGAGATATCGTTCGCCGCATCGCGGCCGATCGACAGTGGCTCCGATCCGAGCTCACGCTCCATCTCGACCTGTCCCTCCTTGAGAACGACGATCTTGGCCATATCTCCCCGGTCTTACCTGAGCTTCGCCTTCGCCTGCTGAATGCCCTGCTCGGCCTCGGTGTAGCGTACGTCGGAGGGCTCCGCCAGCGTCATGAACAGCTCCCATTCCCCGATCGCTTCCTCGTACCGAAGGTACTGGAACGCCTGGCGGGCGTTTCCGAAATGGCGATCGGCCTTCTGCCCGATCTCCTCCTCGAGGAGGCTGAGGCGGGTCTTCGCCCGGGCGTTGTCGGGGTCGATCTCGAGCACTTTCTGAAAAGAGACCCGGGCTTCCTTGAGCCGGCCCGTATCGAGGAACGAGAGCCCCTGCTCGAAGTGCTCCTCCGCCGTCGAAGCTGCGTTGGTCGCGGACGGCGGTCGTGTCTGGGCGGGAGCCGTCGTCGCCGTCTCCGCCGTCGTTTCCGCTGGAGCGGTGGTCGATGCGGGGGGCGATGTCTTTGCGGCCTCGGCGTCGTCCGCGGGCGGCTCACCCGAGGGAACGAGGAGCACTCGCAGGAGAACCGCGAGCGCGACCGTGACGAGGATGAGAAGCCCGCCGATGCGGAGAAGCCGCTTCATCGGGTCGGCTTCGATTTTGGGCGGAGCCGATCGGCCCTGAGGCGCCGGAGCTTTCGACTTGATCGCCGGGGCCTGGGCGACGGAAGGCGCCGGCGGCGGCGCGCTCGGTCGGGGCGCGCTCGCGGCGGGTTTCGGGACGGGGGGCGGAGGCGCGGACCTCACGGGTTTCTGCTCGGCATCGGGCGCGAGCAGGCGGCAGCGCACTCCCGCGAACCGCAGCTCGTCGCCGTACTTCACGGCCGCTTCGCGGATGGGCGCGCCGTTGACGTAAGTCTTGTTCGCGCTTTCCAGGTCGACCAGAGTGATGCTGGATTGCGCGATCAGGAGCTTCGCGTGGAACTTGCTGACGAACTGGTCGGCGATGGGGATGCGGTTGGACGGGTCGCGGCCGATGGTGATCTCGCTTCCGACGACGGAGTGGTGCACTTCCTTCCCATCGGGAAGCTGCACCACGAGCCTCGGAAGATCCGCGGCGCTCAGAGTTTTCTCAACCATCAATTAATACTCGCCGCGCTCCTCGCACGGCTCGCTCCCCGCGCGGGGAGGAAGGGGCCCTCCGGGCCCCGCTGTCCGTTCATCGCGCTCTTCGCGCGGCTCGCCGATGTCTCGCGAAGGCGGCCGGGCCCCGCGGCTCGTAGCGGCGGGGAAGTAACGTTTAAACCATTGTCCCGTATCTATGAGCCTGGTTTCAAGCTCACCAGGACCCGGTCGCCCTCCCGGGTCGCGCTGATGGCGAGGGGGCCGGACGGCGTATCCACCGAGGCCACGGTCCCGGGAGCGTCGTCGAGGGCGTTCAGCGAGTCCAGGACCGCGCCGAGGATCTTTTCGTCTTTTACCGCCTCGATCACGTGCCGTCCCTCGAGTCCTTCGGGGCTCGAGCCCAGGAGCTCCGCTGCCCTGGGCTCGGCCCGGATCACGATGAAGCCGGCATCGACCCAGAGAGAAGCTCCATCGCCCGGCGGTGGAGGCGGCGCGGCGGCGGGCGCCCTCGGGATCGGCGTCGCGCGGGTGGACGACGCCGCGGACGGTCTGGGCGCCGGGCTCTCGGGCGCGGCAACACGGATCGCGGGCGGGGGCGGCGCGAGCGCCGGCGCCCGCTCGATGAGCCGGTTCATGCTCTTCGCGATTTCGGAAAGCTCAGAGAAGCCCTGGGCCAGGGGAACCCGCGGGGCGTCTCCCTTGACCACCGCCTCGACGTCGTCCCGCAGCGCGTTGATGGGCTCGAGAGTGAAGCGCTTTGCCATGACCACCGCGACCAGGACCGCGAGCATCAGAACGAGAAATCCGAGGAACAGCACGGCCACCGCCCAGCTTCCCGACGCGGTCGCGACCTCGTAGACCAGGAGGGCGATTCCGATCCTCCGTCCGCGGTCGAGAATCGGCTCGACCATGACGTAATCGCCGTTCCGGCGCCGTCCCAGGTAGAACGTGCGGATCTCCTCGAGCGTCGGCTGGATTCCGTCGATGGTCTTGAACGTTTCGTCGACCCGGCTCGAAGGCGCGAGCACCTTTCCCTGGAGATCCAGGATGAAGGCCTCTTTCACGCGCTCCTCCCGGGTGATCATCTCCACGTCGAGATCCCGCGCGCGTCCCTCGGCGACGGCGGTGGCGTTCGCGGCGGTGAGCAAATCGAGGAGAGCCCGGCCGCGTCGCAGGGACTCCTCGCGGAGGGCGTTTCCGAGCGTTCGCACGAGAGGGAGCGCAAGCACCAGGTACACCGTGAGCGCGACCCCGAGGACGACGAGGGCATGTCTCCCGGTCCAGGACCCCTTGGGAGGAGTGTCGTCGATCGCGACCTCCGCGGCGGGCGCGCCCGGCGCCGGGGCCGGCGGAGGGGGTGCGGGAGAGGATACACCCGGGGAGAAACGCGCGGTGTCGAGGACTTTGTGCTTTGGTGCCGCTTCGGGGTGGAACACCATCGTCCCCGTATCCGGGGGCTTCGCCGTCTCTCGAGACAGGAGGACGGTGCTCTCGACATCGGTCTTCGCCTCTTGCATCGGCTGCTTCGCGGGCTTCGACGGGGCCTTCGGCGAAATGATCACCGTCGCGGACTCGTCGGCCTCGCTCTCGACCGGGGGCGGCGCCGCGGGCTTCGGCGGCGGAGGAGGCGGCGGAGGAACGTCGTAAGCGTAGGTGACGAGGATCGACCCCATCCGCACCGTGTCGCCGGGCTCGAGATTCGCTTCCTTGACCTTCTTGAAGTTGACCCAGCTTCCGTTGCGGCTGCCCAGATCGACGAATCGGACGCCGGTCGGAGTCGGCTCGAACATCCCGTGCCTTCGTGAGAGGCTCGGGTCGTCGATGTGAATCTCGCAGGAGGGATCCCGCCCTACGGTGAGTGACGTGGCATTGACC
>DAISKN010000703.1:0-3781 GCA_036820975.1 Acidobacteriota bacterium
CCTCGGGGCGCAGCGCTCGGGAACGACGATGCTGCGCCTGATGATGAACCAGCACCCGAAACTCGCAGTCCCTCACGAGACCGCGTTCATCACCGTCTTCCTTGAGCGGCTGAGTGAGTACGGCGACCTGTGCGAGCCGAAGAACGCCGCGCGAATCCTGGACGACATCGCGAGCTACCATCTCGTCGTTCGCGGCGGCCATGTCAAGAGCAAGGATGCGGTTCTGTCGCACGAGATCCAGAGCTTCTCCGACCTGGTCGACGCGATCATGATGGAGTATGCGAAGGCGGACGGAAAATCGCGCTGGGGCGACAAGACACCGTTCTACACGCAGGACATCGACGTACTCTGGAAGCTCTTTCCCGGGTGCCAGTTCATCCACTTGGTGCGCGATGGCCGCGACGTGGCGCTCTCGCAGACGGGAATCAGCTGGCTACCCAGCAACATTCCGCAGATCGCCGCCGATTGGCGACACAAGACTACCATCTGCCACAAGGTGGGAAGCGTGTTGCCGAAGGGCCACTTCCTCGAAGTTCGCTACGAGGATATGGTCAGCCGCCCGGAGGATACGCTCACGGCCATATGCGACTTTCACGGCGAGCGATATTCGGAGGCCATGCTCTCCTATCACGACACGGCGGAGAGCGTCGTGCCCCGGGAGAGTCTGAAGTGGCACCGCAATTCCGTTCGTCCGCCGGATCCCCGGAAGATCGGACGTTGGAAACAGGAGCTGTCTCGAACGGATCGCGTGCTCTTCGAGCAAATCGCCGGGGATACATTGGAGCGGTTCGGCTACGCGCGCGAACGGCTGCCGAACTCGCTCGCGAGCCGCATCCGAAACGCGGTCTACTTCGGGATCCGGAGATGACGCGCTCGCCGGACGGCGCTCAAAGCTGCCAATCGGCGAACGACTGCCCGAGCAGCTCCTCGAGCGCGCGGGTTTCGTCGGCCTGAAACGGAGAGAGGTAGGCCTTCACGTCTTCCGTAGGCACTTCGTGCCGCGGGACGTGCTTGACCGCGAGACCTCGAGCGAAGCGGCGAAGCTGCGGGGGCGCGAATCGGCTCGCGACGCCCCAGGCGGAAGAGTGGCGTATCCGGTGGAGGAGGCCGAGCCCGCGCACCTGGGTGCTTTCCTCCCCGGTAACGTTCGCGCGCTCGTCCATGTTGGGGGGGACGAAAGCGGCGTCGACGCCGAGCCATCCGTAGATGTCTCGCATGACTGCTTCCGGCTCCTTCCCCAATCGTTCTAGAGTCAGAGCCTTGACCCGGTCCCGCCCGAACAGCGCGATGTAGGGACGGAGCTGCATCGCGTAATGGCTGGTGTCCCGATAGTCAGGGTCCTCCTTGACGGCCTTGAGCATGGTTCGGCCTTCTCCGAAGAAGTTGACCATGTACCAGTAGTGGCTGATGGTGCGCTTCACGGGATGGCGCATGATGTAGAGAATCCGTGCTTCCGGGTTGAATCGCGCGATGCGCTCGGCGACCCCCGTCACTCTCGTAAGGCGCGCGTAATTCTGGCTCGCCTCACCCACGACGGGCTTTTCGCCTGCGTCGGCGAAGAGCTTCAGGTAGGCCGACTCGCTCTTCCAGAAGCCCATTTTCTCGATCGCGGGATAGACCTCGCGGAGCTGCGCTCGCTCGACGAAGTAGCTCGGCTCTTTCGGCTTCCTGGCCATGAAGACCGAAGGATGGGCGCGCAGGTGCCTGGTGAGAGTGCTCGAGCCCGACTTCATCGCCCCCACGAGAAAAAAATTCGGGCGCGGCGACAAGCTCAACTCAACCTTCCTTTCTCGATCGCGCTCTCGGCTGTCCGCGCGGGGAGCGACCATCCCTCGTGGTGGGCCGCGCATCGTCACAACATCATCGCAATCGTGCTACGGGAGGACCGTGATCCGGGCCTGACGGAAGTGGCGGCCATCGTACTGTTCCGGACACTCCGCGGTCACGGTTTTCGCAACCCGCTCCACGGGCGCCGCGCCGTAGCAGTAGGCCTGCGGCGTCTCCGGACGCATCACCACTTCGCCGCGGTCGACCGAGACATTCGTCAGAGTGATCTCGGCGCGTTGGAACCATCCGGGGATGGGAACGGGCAGCGGCACTTTATTGGTGATCCTTCCTTTCAGAAAGTCATCTCGATGTCCTGGAAGGGTCATCTCCGCGACCCAACCCCATTCGGGATTCTCGGGCGGAATCTCGGCCACCATCTCCTCCCACGGGGTGGCGCTCCGGGAGCGGAGCCATTCCCGCAGCGCGGCCTTCTGCTCGTCGTCCATCGTCGGGTAGGCGCCTTTCACGCTCCACCCCGAGCACGGCTCGGTGCCGACACAGGAGATCTTCATGCCATCGACCCGAGTTCGTAGAGGCGTCAGGGAAGCCCACCGCTCGGGCCGCGCGAAATCGGGATCGTGGAAGCTCAGAGGCGTCCACTTGCCATCGACCACTTCGCCCACGTCGCAGGTATTGAATGCCTCGCGCCCCCGGAGTGTGGCGGCGAAACCGCCGTTCCGCGCCACATCCGACCGGAAGACGACTTCGACGTCCGAGAGCTCGTTCTCGCCGCAGGTGTATACCTCGAGCGGATGCATGCCGATGTACGTCCGCTTGGGCTGCAGCGGATTGTCCCCTCCCCTGGGGAGCGTCGTTCCATCGAGCTGGACGTTGCTAACCCGCACGCGCTCGATGACGCAGCGAAGCGCGATGCAGCGAAGCGCGTGGCCCCAGCCGGGACTCTGGAACGTCGAGTCGTGGACATAGGCCATGGCGATGTGATCGATGTAGGCGAGGTGGCTCGAAGCCTGCTCGAAGTGAGAACCGCCGATTTCGACGTAGAGTTGATGCGCGTGAGTCGTGATGAAGGCGTGGTGGCCGCATCGTCCGACGTACGAATTGCGGATGATGAAGAACATCTGATCGTTCGGTACGCCGACGCAGTTCGCATTGATCTCGAGGTCAGGGTGGGAGCGCGCGACTTTTCCTGGACTGATTTCGAGACCTTCCATCAGAAGGCCTCCCTTGCGGATCGTCCCGCGAAAGGCGCGAGTGGCGTTGACGCCGCCGAGGAGCGGCTTCTCGCCATTCGGACCGGGGACGCCTTCGAGCTTCAGGCATTCCGCCCCCTTGACATAGGCCACGGGGTACGGATCGGGTTTGAAGTGAATGCGCGCCAGGACGCGCTTTCCGGGCACGATGCCGCGAAGGCTCTTCATGTCCTCGTTCGTGCGGACGTCCACCCGTTCCCAGGAAGCGGGAGGGCCGCATTGGTCCTCCACCAGCTGATCTCCGGGCGGGGTGGCGTAATAGGGGGAAAACGCATTGCGAAGCCGAACCGCATCGCGCTTCCCGCGCCGCGTCCGCCTTTCTTCCTTGCCCTTCACCACGTCGTCCTCAGCGGGACTCGATGCCTCGGCGTCTTCCTCGCCGGCACCCGCCTCCTCCGCATCCATCGGAATCTCGCTCGAGTTCTCGTCGCCCGGGTCCGGCGAATCGCTCTCGCGCTTGCCCGTTTCGAGAAAGTAGAGATCCCGGCTCACGTCGTCCACGAGGACCACCCGCCCTCCGCAGTACGAGAATCTGGAGAACGTCCCGCGCGTCATTCGCCCCCCGGGATCCCCGGGAGGCGTCAGCTCTCCCCAGCGCCCGGAGCGCGGCTCGAGCGTGGTGATGCTCGGACCGCCGTCCCAGATCAGGATCAAGTCCTCGGGAGGGTAGTACGTGAGTCCCGGATAGCGGCTTTCGATGACCGCCGGCGGGTCGGGCACGGGATGCGCGGAACGACCCCACT
>DAISKN010000704.1:0-3779 GCA_036820975.1 Acidobacteriota bacterium
CGGAGCATCCACCGCCCCGCTGACCTGGGGCATCTTGCGCAGTTTCTTGCGGCGACGAGACGAAGACAACAAGGGAGTCTAGCCTCCTCTCACATGGAATCGATGGCGGTCGCCGCAATGGCCTGTCGCAGGCGCTGCGCCAGGACCTCTGGAGGACGGGGGAGGCGGGAACTCCGCCTTCTCGATCTCGCCGCCGGAGGCCCTGCTAGCTTAGCTGCTAGGACGGCGCCCCCGGAGCGACGCTCACCCGCACCAGCTCCCCTTTCGACGACAGGTCGAACCGAACGGGGAAGAACTGCGAGAGGAGCCACATCGCCGTTCGCGCATGGGTGGTGATGGAGCGCGTGAGGAACGAGCCTCCTTTGGCGAGCGCGAGGTAGACGAGCATCTGATCCGCCGCGTGCCGGTCCAGCGTCGCCCCCGCGGATAAGTCGGCGGCCAGCTCCTCTCCGACCGCGGCGCCCAGCGTTTCCGCGCGGACTCCCCTTTCGGCGACGCGGCCCGCGCCCAGAACCGTGGCCCCGGTTCGGGCCCATACGACGATCGCCCCGCCCGGTCCCGCCGCCCGGGCGGCATCTACCACCTCGACTTCCACGCGGGCCTGGGGGCAGCGCTCGAGGGCCGCGTCCCGCATGCGGGCCGCGATGTGCTCCGGAATACTCGATACGTGCGCCCGTCCCTCGATCGCGAGGATCGCGCCCCGCTCGTCGAGAACGAGCGGTTCCAGGGATCCGGGTGCGACGGTGAGACGCACTTCACCGCCGCCGCGCGGATAGTAGCCGCGGCGGATTCCCTCGATCCGGACCTCGACGCCCAGGCGCGCGAGGAGGGGGAGAAGCACGTTCTGGAAGTAATCGAAAGGCGGAGCGTGAGGCACGTCCGTGCCGCCCGTCACGGTGACCGCGGCGGCGTGACCGCTCGCGATCCATAGCGGGAGAAGCGCCTGGAGCACCAGAGCGACGCTCCCCGCCGTGCCCACGTCGAATCGGTACCCCCCTCCGGAGATGGCGCCGGGAGCGATACGCACTTCCCGGGAGCGCGGCGCCAGACCCTCCACCCGAGCCCCGCAGACCGTCGCCACGGCCGCGACCGCGGCGAGATGCTGCGGCGCGAGGCCGGGCCTCTCCCGCTTCCCCCGAATGTTGCGCACGACGACTTCGCGGCCGGTCACCGCCGAAAGCGCGACCGCGATGCGCAGGAGCTGGCCGCCGCCTTCGCCGAAAGAGCCATCGATTTCGAGCAGGGCATCCACCTCGATTCTCGCGTAGTCTATCGAAATGGCAGGCGATGCCTTTGTGGGCACCAGCGGCTGGAACTACGACTCCTGGCGGGAGGGGTTCTACGGGAACCGGCCGAAGAAGGATTGGCTCCGGTTCTGCGCGGAGCGGTTCACGGGAATCGAGGTGAACGCGACCTTCTACCGGCTCCAGAGCAAGGAGACGTTCCGACGCTGGCGCGCCGAGACGCCGTCTCGGTTTCGCTTTGCCATGAAGGCCCACCGTTACCTCACCCACAACAAGAAGCTCAACGACCCCCTTCCCTCGATTGCGCTCGAGCGCGAACGCGCCTCGGCGCTCGGCCCGAAGCTCGCCGCGGTCCTGTGGCAGCTTCCGGGAAACCTGCACAAGAACCTGGAGAGGCTCGAGGAGTTCGCCTGTGCCCTCGGGCGCTGGAAGCGAGTGCGACACGCGATCGAGCTCCGCCACGAGTCCTGGTTCGATGACGAAGTGGCCGGGTGTCTCCGCGAGCACGATCTCGCCGTGTGCCAGTCGGACGCCGCCGACTGGCCGCTCTGGGACGAGGTGACGACCGATTTCGTCTACGTCCGTCTTCACGGCCACACTCTCACCTATGCTTCGGACTATTCGAACGCTTCGATCGGCGCCTGGGCCGTTCGGGTGAAGCGCTGGCTGCGGGAGGGACGCGACGTGCATCTGTATTTCGACAACGACGCCTTCGGCCACGCGCCGCGAAACGCTCTTCAGTTGCTCAAACGGATCTCCCCCCGATGAAGGAGGTCACGCTCTTTCTTTGCGGCGACGTTATGACCGGCCGCGGCGTCGACCAGATCCTCCGGCACCCGAGCGCACCCCAACTGTACGAGAGCGGCACCAGCTCCGCGAAGAGCTACGTTGCGATCGCCGAGGCGGCCACGGGCCGCATCGCGAGGCCGGCCGACGACAATTACGTGTGGGGCGGCGCACTCTCCTAGCTCGAGCGCCGCAAGCCGCAGGCCCGCATCATCAATCTGGAAACCGCGGTCACGACCTCCGAGGATGCCTGGCCCGGCAAGGGGGGTTTGAGCTCCCAACTTGATGAGTTGATCGCGAGGGTCCAGACCTGAGAGCGTGCACAAGCGGTCCGGGCGGCACGAAGCCACAACTCTCCTATCAGCACGTACGCGGCGGGGGTCAGGAGCATGCGAAACTGGTCCGCCAGGAATTGCGATCAGGGCGATACTGGTCGAATCCCGAGTATCGCCGACAAAGAACCCCGGGCAGGGTCTGTGGAACGGATCTTGCTCTCCATCGATTTGCGTGAGGAGCGTGGAATGCCTGTCTATCGCTGCAGCGCTTGCGGAAGGGAATTCCAGATCATCGAGTCCATCTAAGGACTACGATCCCGGAAGGTAAGATGCCCCAAATGCCGCAGCTCGCGGGTGGAGCGGCGTCCATGTGGTTACTTCGAAGAAGAGCTGAGGTCGCGTAAGTCATGAGGGCGGCGTCGTGGGAGCATTTCTCCCATGGAGCGGATATGGGAGTTCGTGGGGCGGGTCGTTCCGTGGCGGAGGCATTCGAGCAGGGGGCCAAAGCGCTCTGCGCCCTGACCACGGATCTCGACGCGGTGCAGCCTCGGGAAAGAGTCGACGTGCACTGCGAGGCCCCGGACGATGACGTTCTGTTCGTGGACTGGCTCAACGTCATCGTCTTCGAGATGGCCTGTCGTCATATGGTGTTCTCCCGCTTCCAGGTGGTGGTCGAAGGTCACCGCCTCAGTGGCTGTGCCTGGGGAGAGAGCGCGGATCCGCAGAAACACCCGCCGGGAGTCGAGGTGAAGGGTGCGACGTTCACCGAGCTCGCGGTCCGCCGGGAGGAAGACGGGACATGGATCGCTCAGTGCATCGTCGACGTTTGACCGGTCTCCGGTAGGGAGTAGCAGCGATGGATATGAGTCTTTTGGCGCTGCGGGCGGAAAACGAGTGGGTGATTACACCGCGCGGAAAGATGCGGGTTCCGGCAGTCATCTACGCCACCGAATCCCTCATCCGCGAGATGGACGACAAAGTCTACGAGCAGGTGACGAACGTCGCGACCCTGCCGGGAATCGAGAGGGCATCGTATGCGATGCCCGACGCGCATTGGGGCTACGGCTTTCCCATCGGCGGCGTCGCCGCCTTCGACCCCAAACGAGGTGGCGTCATCTCCGCGGGCGGAGTGGGTTTCGATATTTCCTGCGGGGTGCGTACGCTCCACACCGGTTTGACTCCAAAGGATTTGCACCCGGTGAAGGAGGCCCTGGCCGACGCTCTCTATAGCCATATCCCCGCGGGCGTGGGAAGTCGCGGCCGAATCCGTCTGAGCCGGGAAGAAATGAACGCCATGCTCGAAGGCGGTGCGCGCTGGGCCGTGGAGCGGGGCTACGGCGTTCCGGAAGACCTCGAGCGGATCGAGGAGCGAGGCCGCATCTCGGGCGCTCGGCCGGAATGCGTTTCCGACCATGCCAAGAAGCGGCAGGAAGAGGAAATGGTGGAGCCGGTCATGAAGGAGGACGTGGCCGAA
>DAISKN010000705.1:0-3773 GCA_036820975.1 Acidobacteriota bacterium
TCATGTCCGCCGACCCGTCCTCGCCCTGCGGGGTCCCGACGGCGACGAAGAGAATCTTCGAGCTTACGACGGCGTGGTCGAAATCCGTGGTGAACGACAGCCGCTCCTCGGCGACGTTCCGGGCCACGAGCTCGGAGAGCCCCGGCTCATAGATCGGAATATCGCCGCGCTTGAGCCGGGCGATCTTGTCCTCGTCGATATCGACGGCGACGACGTGGTTGCCGTTCTCGGCGAGACAGGCGGAAACCACCAGGCCCACGTATCCGGTTCCGAAGACTGAGATCTTCATAATATGTCGAGCTAGTGATTGTACCGGCCGAGAGCACCGGCGTCAAAAGATCCCGGTGCAAGAAGGGGGATATGGAGATGGAGGGATACGGAGACACGGACGAAATCCGATTGTTCATCTCCCTATCTCGAGTATCTCCATAGTCCCCCTTCTTACACTCCGGAGAGAGCAGTAAGATTGCGGGCACGTGCTTCATCTCCCCACGCTTCTGACCCAGATCGCCGTCATCCTCCTCGCCGCGCGGACGGTGGGGTGGCTTCTCCGCCGTTTCCATCAGCCGCAGGTCGTCGGAGAAATGCTCGCGGGCATCCTCCTCGGGCCGTCGCTTCTTGGCTTCGTCGCGCCGGGCGCCTCGGCGGCGCTCTTTCCGGAGGAGAGCCTTCCCTATCTCGCCGCCGTGAGCCAGGTGGGGGTGGTGATCTTCATGTTTCTGATGGGCCTCGAAATCGAGCCCGAGCGTCTCCGAGGCCGGGGACGGGCGGCCGTGATGACCAGCCAGGCCGGCATCCTGGTTCCGTTCGTGAGCGGGGTCATCCTGGGCCTCTTCCTTTATTCGAGGCTCGCGCCCGAAGGGGTCGACCGAACGCACTTCGTCCTCTTCATGGGAACCGCGATGAGCATCACCGCGTTTCCGGTTCTCGCCCGGATTCTGGACGAGCGGGGCCTTGCGAACACGAGCCTCGGCACCATGGCGCTCGCGAGCGCCGCGGCCGATGACGTGGCAGGCTGGTCGATCCTCACCGTCGTCGTGCTTCTCACCCGCGCTCAAGAGGTCGGGGTGTCGGTTTTGACGACCCTCTTCGGCCTCGTCGCGTTCGCCGCGGTCCTTCTCCTGCTGGCGCGGCCGCTCCTCCAGAGGATGGCGGACGCCTTCGCTCGACGCGGCGTTCTGAGCAACGATCTGATGGCACTGGTTCTCCTGCTCGCCCTCGGCTCCGCCGTCGCCAGCGAGCTCGTGGGAGTCCACGCGCTATTCGGCGCTTTCGTCCTCGGCGTCCTCGTGCCGCGCCGCTCGGGCTTCGCCCGCGCCCTGGTGGAGAAGATGCAGGACCTGGTGGTGGTTCTGCTGCTCCCGATCTTCTTCGCTCTCACAGGCCTCCGCACCCATGTGGGGCTTCTCGCGGGCTTCGAGATGTGGGGCTACTGCGCCCTCGTTCTCCTGGTCGCCGTTGCGGGAAAGCTCGGCGGGGTCTCGGCGGCCGGACGTCTTTTCGGCCTCTCCTGGCGCGACGCGGGAGCGCTGGGAGCGCTCATGAATGCCCGGGGCCTGGTGGAGCTCGTGATCCTCAACGTCGGCCTCGAGATCGGGATCATCTCGCCTTCGCTCTTCACGATGATGGTCATCATGGCCCTGGTCACGACCGTAATCACCACTCCGCTCCTCGAGTGGTTCCGTCCGAGCCCGGCCCCGGTGCTAACATCACGACAGGCATGAGCTCCCCGCTCGTCATCGGGATCGATTTCCGTCCCGCGCTCTCGCGCGCGACCGGCGTCGGCCGCTACTTCCAGGGACTGGTCTCGGGCCTGCAGGAGATCGATCGGGAGAGCCGCTACGTTCTGCTTTCGAGCTCGTTCAAGGAACGGCCACGACCCGAGGCGCGTCCTCCGAACTTCCGCCTCGTCGATCGGCGGGTTCCGGTCACGGTCCTGAACGCGCTCTGGCACCGCCTCGGGCTTCCGTCGTTCGATCGGCTCGCGGGATGCGACCTCGACGTCGCGCACTCACCGACGCCTCTCCGACTTCCATCCCGGCGAGCGCGATCGATCGTGACGATATGCGACCTCTTCTTCCTCGATCACCCGGAGGCGACGACCCGGGAAATCCGGAGGGATTACGCGGCGCTGGTCCGCTCGCACGTGAAGAAGGCCGACGCGATCCTCGCCATCTCCGAGACCACCGCCGACGACGTCGAAGCCAGGCTCGAAGTCCCGCGGGAGCGGATCCACGTCGTCCACGCGGGGATCGACGAGCGCTTCCTCGCGACCGCACCTTCGACAAACGGCAGCGGCCCCCCGTACCTTCTGGCGGTGGCGACCGAGGAGCCGCGGAAGAACCTTCCCACCCTCCTCGAGGCCTTCGCCGTCCTGAAGCGCCGCGGGTTCGAAGGCGTACTGAAGATCGCCGGAGGCGCCGGCCTCGAGACACCCCTGGTCGTCGAGACGATCTCCCGGCTCGGCATCGAGCGCCAGGTCGTAAGGCTCGGCTACGTCGATGCCCTGGACCTTCCCTCCCTCTACCGAAACGCGCGGGCCCTCGTGAGCCCCTCGCTGTGGGAAGGATTCGGCCTCCCGCTTCTCGAGGCGATGGCCACCTCGACACCTCTGGTGGCCTCGGACATTCCCGTCCATCGGGAGGTGGCCGAGGATGCCGCGGTCTTCGCGCCCCCCGGGGATCCCGAAGCTCTGGCGCAAGCGATCGAATGCGTATGGACCGACGAAGCGCTGCGGGCTCGCCTCGCAGCGCGCGGCGCCGAGCGGGTGCGCCATTTTTCCTGGGCCGCGGCGGCCCGAAAGATGCTCGAGGTCTACCGCAAGCTGGAGAACTCCTGATGACCGATGACTGATGACTGATGACTGATGATGGACCTCACCATAGCGATCGTGAGCTATAACGCGAAGGATGAGCTCGCGGCCTGTCTCGAATCGGTCTCGAGCTCGACCCGGCTCGTCTCTTATGAAGTCATCGTCGCCGACAACGCCTCGACCGACGGGACGGTGGAAATGCTGGCCGACCGCTTCCCCCGCGTTCGGGTCATCGCCTCCCCCGAGAATCTCGGTTTCGGCCGCGCCAGCAACCTCTGCTGGCAGGAAGCGAAGTCCAGCCTGGTCCTGTTCCTCAACAGCGACACCGTCGTCCCCGAGCGAGCGCTCGACCGATTGGTGGAGCTCGCTCGAGAACGCCCCGAGGCCGGAGCCATCGGGCCTCGTCTGCTCTATCCCGACGGCGAGATCCAGATGTCCTTCGGCGCCATGCCCGGAATCGCGTCCGAGGTCCTGCAGAAACTCTGGAACGCGGGTTACGCGCGGGGCAAGGGCCCGCTCCGAGGGGCGATCCGGAAGCGCTATTCGCGCGAGCGCGTCGTGGACTGGGTGAGCGGAGCCTGTCTCCTCACGCGGCGAGACACGCTCGAGACCGTTTCCGGGTTCGACGAGAACTTCTTCCTTTACTCCGAGGACGCCGACCTCTGCGCGCGCATCCGGGCAACCGGGGCCCGGATCCTCTTCACTCCCGACGTCGAGATCGTCCATCTCCTCGGCCGCTCGGTCTCGAAGAACCGGGACCGCGTCGTCTACGAGGCCCAACGAAGCCGTCTCTATTTCTACGAAAAGCACCATGGACCCCTCGAGGTCCTGCTCCTCAAGCTCTACCTGGCGGCGAAAGCCGGGCTCCTGTCGGTTCTCCGGCCGCGCGACCGGGCCCTCTACGGGCGGATCCTCGCGCTCGCTCGCACCGGTGTGGAGCGCTGAAAGCCGTCTGGTCTAT
>DAISKN010000706.1:0-3773 GCA_036820975.1 Acidobacteriota bacterium
AGCTCCCGCCACTTCTCGGGGGTGACCGCCTCTGGAAAAACGTAGTCGGGGCCGAGCTTGCAGGAGACGGCAGCCGACGACAGCGCCAGGAGGAAAAAAAAACGCAGATTCATCTCAGTGCGCCCCCTCGTGAGACGGCGCCGCCGCGACCTGAGTCTCCTTCTTCGCCTTCGACCGCCCGAGGCCTTCGACGAACGCGTAGTTTCCGGGGATGAGGAAGACGCCGAGCGCCGTCGCCACCAGCATCCCGAAGAAGACCGCCGTCCCCATCACGTTCTGAGCGCCCGCCCCCGCTCCGCTGGCCCTCATCAGCGGCACGACCCCCAGGATGAACGCGAACGCGGTCATCAGGATGGGGCGGAACCGCAGGCGGGCGGACTCGAGCGCCGCTTCATGCAGGGGCATCCCTTCGTCATGCTTCGCTTTTGCGAACTCCACGATCAGAATCGCGTTCTTCGCGGCGAGACCGATGAGCATGATGTTGCCGATCTGCACGTATACGTTGTTGTCGTAGCCCATGAGCCAGACCCCGAAGAAGGCCCCCAGCACGACGAGGGGCGAGCCCAAAAGCACCGCCCACGGAAGCCTCCAGCTCTCGTACATCGCGGCGAGAAGGAGGAAAACGAAGACGATGGCAGCGACGAGCGTCGGACCCGCCGGGGGCGCCGTCTCTTCCTGGTAGGAGAGCGAGGAGTAGGTGAAGCCCATCTCCGGCGGCATGGTCTGCCCGAAAACGTCCTCGAGCGCCGCCAGGGTCTGTCCCGAGGCGAAGCCGCGCCCGGGGACGCCCTGAAACTCCACCGAGCGGAGCAGGTTGAAACGGTTCGTGAGCTCGGTTCCCGCCTGGGAGGTGACGTTGACGAGCGTCGAGAGCGGGATCATGTCGCCAGTGGTATTGCTGCGGACATAGATCTGGCCGATGTCCTCGGGTGTTCGGCGATAGTCGGACTCCGCCTGCACGTAGACCCGGAAGAGGCGTCCGAAGCGGTTGAAGTCGTTGACGTAGCTCCCCCCGAGGCTCGAGGCGAGGGCCTGGAACGCCTCGTTGATGGGAACTCCGAGCTTTCGTGCCTTGTCGCGATCGAGGTCCACCCTCACCTGCGGGTAAAGCGGGTCGAAGGAGGTGAAGATGTTCCCGACCTCCGGCCTCTGCCGGGCCGCCTGCTGGAACTCCCGGCTCAGCTCGCCGAGCTGATCGACCGAAAGGCTCCCGCTCCGGTCCTGGATGAGGAAGTTGAAACCGGCGGAGGCGCCGAAGCCCGAGATGGTGGGAATGTTGAACGGGAAGATCACCGCCTCGGGGATGCGAGCGAACTGCTGCTGCAGCCCGGCCATAATGCCCGTCACGTGCAGTGCGTCGCCGTGCCGCTCCTCCCAGGGATGGAGCCTCACGAAGACCGTCCCGAAATTGGGCTGGTAGGTGCTGGTGACGACGCCGTAGCCTCCGATCGTCTGGTACGACTCGGCGCCCTCGGTCTTCGAAACGATCTCCTCGACCTGGCTCAGGACCGCGCTGGTGCGCTCGAGAGAGGATCCGGCGGGGAGCGTCACGTTGATGCCCAGGATTCCCTGATCCTCCTCGGGGATGAACCCTGCGGGCAGGAGGCCGCCGAAGAACGCGGCGCCTCCGCCCACCACGCCAACGATCAGAATCGTGAAGATGGACCGGCGGACCAGATGGTGCGCGCCGCGGACGTAACCCTTGGTGGCTCGTTCGAAGACCGCATTGAACTTGCCGAAAAACCAGCCAAGAGGTCCCTTCATCGGCTTCGCGGGCTTGAGCAGCATCGCCGAGAGCGCGGGGGAGAGCGAGAGCGCGCTGAACGCCGAGAGCAGGACCGAGATGGCGATGGTGAGCGCGAACTGCTGGTACATCTGGCCGGTGAGCCCGGGGATGAAGGCCACGGGGACGAACACCGCGGAAAGGATCAGGGCGATGCCGATGACCGGAGCCGACACTTCCTTCATCGCCTGGATGGTCGCCTCCCGTGGTGCCATTCCGTGCTCGATATGGTGCATCACCGCCTCGACCACCACGATGGCGTCGTCGACGACGATGCCGATGGCGAGAACCAGTCCGAACATCGAGAGGGTGTTCACCGAAAAGCCGAGGAGGGGGAAGAAAATGAACGTACCGATGAGGGACACCGGCACGGTGATGAGCGGAATGATGGTTGCCCGGAAGTTCTGGAGGAAGATGAAGACCACCAGGGTGACGAGGATGATCGCCTCGATGAAGGTGTGAACGATGGACTCGATCGAAGCCTCGACCGAGGGGGTGGTGTCGTAGACGATCCGGTAGTCCATGTCGGCCGGGAAGAGCTCCTTCGCCCGTTCCATGGACTCGTAAATCGCTTCCGCCGCCACCAGCTGGTTCGCCCCGGGGAGGAGGTAGACCGCCATCGCCCCCGAGGGCTGACCGTTCAGCCGGCCGAAGGAGTTGTAGTCCTGCGACCCGAGCTCCGCCCTCCCCACGTCCTTGACCCGGATCTGGGCGCCGGTCTCCGTCTCTCTAATAATGATGTTCTCGAACTCCTCGGCGGTCACCAGCCGGCCGGGGGCGCTCACCGTATAAGTGAACTCCTGGTCCGGGGGGGAGGGGCGCATCCCCACACGTCCCGTCGGGGCCTGGAGGTTCTGCTCGCGGACGGCGCTGATGACGTCCGCGGGCGTGAGTCCGAGCTTCGCCATCAGGTCCGGCCGGAGCCAGATCCGCATTCCGTAGTCCGTGCCCCCGAAGAGGTCGACCTGGGCGATGCCCGGCGTCCGCAGAATCTGATCGCGGAGGTTGATGCCGCAGTAGTTGATGAGGAAGTTCGCGTCGTAGCTTCCGTTCGGGGAGAAGAGCGAGATCAGCATCAGAATGCTGGGGCTCTGCTTCTTGACGGTGACGCCCTGCTGGGTCACTTCCTGGGGCAGTCGAGCTTGCGCCGAGGACACCCGGTTCTGGGTCAGAACGTTCGCCATGTCCTGGTCGGTGGCCACTTCGAAGTTCACGTCGAGCTGCATTCGGCCGTCGCTGGTGTTCGATGATTTTTTGTTGATCATGCCCCCGCCCCCGTTCACCTCCTGCTCGATCGGGGTCGCGACCGATTGCTCGACGGCGACCGCGGAGGCGCCGGGGTAGTTCGCGGTGACGCGGATTGTGGGGGGCGCCAGGAACGGGTACTGCTCGAAGGACAGGCCCCTCAGACTATTGAGGCCGAGGAGAACGATGAGGATCGAGATGACGATGGCGACGATTGGCCGCCGGATGAAGAAGTCGGCCATGGGCTACGTCCCTTCCTCGACCGTCACCGTTTCCGGGGTGACTTTGACCCCAGCCCGGACCTTCTGCAGTCCCTCGACGATGACGCGCTCGCCGGAGTTGAGTCCTGAATCGATGACCCATAGGCTCCCGATGCGCTCTCCGGGAGTCACCATGCGGATGTCCACGGTGTCGTCCGGCTTCACCACCGCCACGCTGTAGATCCCCTGGAGCTCCTGAACCGAGCGCTGGGAAACGAGAATGGCGCTCTTCTTCAAGTCCACCGCGGCGCGCACCCGGGCGTACTGCCCGGGGCGAACGATGCGCCCGGGGTTCGGGAACGAGGCCTCGAGGAGGATGGTTCCCGTCTGGGGGTCGACGTTCCGGTCCACGAAGACGAGCTTCCCGGGTTGGTCGTGAACGCTACCGTCGGAGAGCACGAGCTGGAACGGGATGTCGGCTCTCTCGACCGTCCTCCTCTCCTCCTGTCGCCTCGCATAGAAAAGGTAGTCCCGCTCGGCGATGG
>DAISKN010000707.1:0-3045 GCA_036820975.1 Acidobacteriota bacterium
GACGAGCCACGGGACCGCCGGAGCGCCGCCGGGCTTGTCCCACTGGCAAGGACCGACGTATCGCACCGACTGCGGCAGGTCGCACCGCTGTCGGTCGAACGCCGGCGTGCTGGGCACGAGATACAGTGGCATGCGACCGGCAAACGCGGTGACCGTCGTGCGAATGGGCGGTAAGCCATGGCGCGAGCGGAGCCCCTCGGCCGTACGCCGCACGTCCGCCGCCGCCGCGTTGGCGACGGAGCGAAGAACGCAACGGCCGAAGCGTCCCAACCGTCCTCGGGCCCGAGGCAACGGCAGCCCGAGGATGGGTCCGTCCGGTCCCGGCAGCATGCAGGCGGCTACGTACGACATGACGGCCAGCGGGATTTTCGTGGTCTCTTGAAGCACGAGCAGCGGGCCCCACATCGCCGGATCGCAGATCAGGACGTCGGGCCTGAAGCCGGAGAGAATTGCTCCGAGGTCCTGCAGCTGCGGATCGATCGTCTCCAGCAGCCATTCGCGCAGAAGCGCCTTTCGACGACGAGGCTTCCACCAATGGAAACTCAGCCTGTCGAGAGTACGTACGACGGCTTCGACCCGAGCCTCGTCCAGCCGGCGGAACGGGAAGCAGCGAAAACCCTCGACCTCGAGCGAGGCCAGCGCGGAGCTGCCGGTGTAGAACGCGGTTTCGTGACCGCGCTTGCCGAGGGCGTGGGCGATGGCGACGTCGGGATGGACGTGGCCGGGAAACGGCCACACGGTGAACAGGAATCTTGCCATTCCCGCCTCTTCTTCCCCGGGCGCCCGTCACCTTCCAGTTGTTCGTTCCGCGTCAGTCGCTCCGTTGTGATCTCGTGTTTGTCGACTCTCCTCAAACAGCCTACGGGCGCATTACCCTGTGCGTGGCGATTCGGACTCAGAGAGACTCGAAGGGCTCTTGGTGCGAAACTGCGGCGGCACCCGGTGGGGATGACCCCTACGGCCAGTCAGGCGGATCGAAATCTCGACCATCGGACGCGAGATAGACATTTCTATCCCTCCACCTAAGGAAGCGGATACAAACTACGCCCGTCGCCGCTCACTTGTCAAAGAATTTATATTCAGTGAGGAAGGGAGTGCGGGCTTACTCGGGATTCCGCTGAATTCGAGTGAGCTGCCTTACAGCGAGGACGGCCTCGACGTTCAGGGGACCGTAGACGTGGGGGAAGCCGTTCTCGTAACGCAGCTCGCAGCGGAGCCTCTCGACTGCGATCTCGAGAACGACCAGCCCTTCCCGAGAGGGGAAGTACTTTTCGAGAGTTCCCGGGACCTGCTCCTCGAGAGAGCAGTGGATGAACCCCTCCGTCTCGAGAGAGGGGTGGCGATATTCGCCCCTGCGGCTCTCCCGCTCCCAGGCGTCGGACTTCGCTATGTGGTAGATGATAGAGGACATCCCCGCAAGTTATCAAACCTTCGGCAGCTTTGTTAGACTGTGAGGTCGTGTCCAAGACCGCAGAGCCCTCTCCGCTGATTCACGCCGCGCCTCTGGAGCGCCGCGGGGCCGGCGAGCCTCGCGCCATCGTGGAGAGCTTCGCCGCCATCGGCGCTTCGAACGACCTGAACCGGACCGCCGACCAGGTTCTCGCGGGCCTCCGCGCGCTCTTCCGCGGCGACAGCGCCACCATCGCGGTGAAGGCTCTGGGAGAAGGAACCGAGATCGTCTGCCAGAGGACCCGGAGCGACGGCGAGGGCGATCGGGACCGGCCGAGGGTCGAGGTAGGGAAGGGAATCGTGGGCCGCGTCCTGGAAACGGGGAAGGCGTCGCTCTTCGGCGTCGTCGAGGAAGGCTCTCCGGTCTCGTCCGAGCTCCGCCCCGCGACGCAGTCGGCCATGGCCGCGCCCATCGTCGGCGGGGCGGGAAGGCTCCTGGGCGCGCTGCTCCTGGAGTCCCACGAGGCCGGCCGTTGGGACAACGATGCGCTCGAGATGTTGATGAGCTTCGGAAGAGCGTCGGCCGCAGCCGTCGAGAGGTCGCTTCTCTACACCCAGGTGCTCGACGACGAGCGGCGGCTCGAAGGCGAGATGGAGGTCGCGCGTCAGGTGATGGCGGGCATCCTTCCCAGTGAGACTCCGACGCTCGCGGGATTCGACGTGGCCGCGGTCATCGAGCCGTGCTTCGAGGTCGGAGGCGACTACTACGATTTCATCCCGCTCGTCGACGACCGCTGGGGAATCGCCATGGCGGACGTCTCCGGGAAGGGCGTCCCCGCTGCCCTGGTGGTGGCCGCTATGCGGGCGACACTCTACACGCTCGCGAAGCGCGAGCTCGCCCTTCGTTCCGTATTCCGCCACGCGAATGAGTTCATCAACACTTCCACCCGGGTCCGGGCGAAGTACGTCACTTTGTTCTACGCGGTGCTCGACGTCCAGGCGCGACGAATGATCTACGTCAACGCCGGTCACCTCCCCCCGGTGGTGCTGCGCGCGACGGGCGAGGTGGATCTGCTGCGCTCGGGAGGATTTCCTCTCGGTTTCTTCGACGCCCCGCGGTACTTCGAGCAGTTCGTGCAGCTCTCGAGCGGGGATCTGGTGTGCCTCTACACCGATGGGATCACCGAGACCTCGAACGCCAAGGACGAGGACTACGGACGCGCCCGGCTGATCGAGGTTCTGAAGCGTCACCAGCAGAAAACGGCCGCGGAGATCGCGGACGCGCTTCTCGCCGACGTGCGCCGGTTCGGAGAGCGAGCCCCGCTCGACGACGCCACCGTTCTCATCCTCAAGGCGACCTGAGCCGTTTCGGAAGCGCCGCCAGCGCCTTTCGGGCCTTCCTCACCCAAGGGCGCACTTCGCGCCGGTGGTAGGAGGGAACGTACTCCGACTCGTCGATGATGCGCTCCAGGGACTCCCGCGCCCCTCCGGTGTCGCCGGCTTCGGCCTGGAGTGTGGCGAGGTGAAAGAGCACTCTGGGAAGGGAGGTAGTGCGCGCGAGAGACTCGAGGGTGCGAAGCGCCTCTTCCTTGTCGCCGCTCTTCTCGTACGCGACCGCGAGCGCGTACCGCGCTTCCCCGGAATCGTGGCCCGGAG
>DAISKN010000707.1:3055-3772 GCA_036820975.1 Acidobacteriota bacterium
GAGGGAGCGCGCCGCCTCCACGAACTCCCGACAGCCGATTTGCGAGAGCCCGAGCTCGTATAGGGCCCGGAGGCTCCGCGGGTCGCGGGCGGTGGCCTTCTCCGCCGCCTCGAGGGCCTCGGGAAAACGTTTGCGGCTCCGGAGCGCGTGCGCGTAGTCGGTCCAGGCCTCTCCGTTGTCGAGCCTCTTGACTTCCGACCGGAGGCGGGCGATCTCCCGGCTCGATGCCGGGCGCGGGCCTCTCGAACGGAACGCGCGCGGACCGAGGACCTCGGCGAAGAAATAAACGGCCGCCCCGATCGCGGGGAAGACGAGTATCACCCAGAGCCAGGGAGCCGCCTGGCCGCGCCGGACGCACTCGACCGCCATCCAGAGAGTGAAAGCGGTCCCCAGAACGTAAGCCATCATTCTCGCGCTCGATTGTGCCGGGAGTCGAGATCGATTCTACCAAATGACGGCCCGGGCGAGGCCGCGTGATAGACTCCACCGGCCGGCCAGCCTTAAGGAACCTCGCGATTTCAGAGATCGTGAATCGAAAATGACCGCATCCCTGCTGCTCATCGTCGTCGCAGCCTTCGGTCAGGGAACCGGGAAGTTGTCGGGAACGATCGTGAGCCCCGCCGGTGAGCCGCTGCCGAACGTCGTGGTGATCCTGAGTCCCGTAAGCGGCGGGGCAGAACTGGCACGCCAGATGACGGGGCCGGACGGGGAGTTCGC
>DAISKN010000708.1:0-3768 GCA_036820975.1 Acidobacteriota bacterium
CGACGGCGCCGTCTTCGGCGAGGCCGCACGCGCCTGCTCGAACTGGCGCTGCGCCTCGGCCGTCGCTCCCATTCGATAGAGAGCGACCCCCAGGTTGTTGCGGGCCGTGGCCTTCAGGCTCTCGGCGAGGCCGGAAGCGAGGGCTTTCTCGAGATCGGCGCGTGCCCGCGCGTCCTGGCCGTCGAGGAGCTCGACCGTGCCCCGCAGGAAGTGGGCTTGAGCGAGCGCCGCTCCGTCGACTCCGAGCGCTATCGCCTCGGAAGCAAGACGATGCGCCTCCCTTCGTCCCTGCGTGTCTCCGAGCTTCTCCCCCGCGGATCCGACGAAGGCGATGGCGAGGGCGCGTCGGGCGCGCGCGCAGGGCGCATCGGTCGGCGCCGGGCCGGTGAGAACCAGCTCGAGCCGAGTCGATGGCTTCTTCGCGATCGAGGAACCATTGCCCTTGCAGACCTCGACCGCCGCTCCGAGCTCACGAACAGCGCCTGCATGGTCCCCTTTTCGAAGGGCGATCTCTCCCAGCGCCGACCGCACGACGGCATTCTCGGGAAACTCCTCGGCGGCGGCGAGGAGGTGCTCGCGCGCCTCGTCGTAGCGGCCCGATAGCCACAGCGCCTGTCCGAGATTCGCGCGCACCAGGGAGTCGATCGAAGAGCCCCCGGACCGGCCGAGAATCCCGCGGAACGAGCTCGACGCTTTGTCCATGTCGCCCTCGATCGCGTCGATCGCGGCGCCGGCATTGACCGCGGGGGCGAACGCCGCATCCGAAGAGAGGACGGCTTCGAGCTCCCGGCGCGCGACCGGCAGATTCCCCTCGCGCGCGGCGAGAAGCGCATAGGCGGTGCGAAGCTCCTTCACCACCTCGGGCGAGCTCGCCCCGATGGAGTCCGCCTGCTTCATCAGCATTTCCATCTGGAGACGAGCGTCCTTCACGTCTCCGCTTCGCACCATGGAGGCGGCGAGATTGACCCGCACCGGCCACATCTCCGGCCGATCGCCGTCGCGGCGAAGAGCTTCCTCATACATGGCTCGCTCTCTCGCGGAGTCTCCCTCCGCCCTCGCGAGGGCGGCGAGCTCGAGGGTGACTCCGGACCCGTCGAGAACGATCTCTCCCGCCTTTTCCAGGAGAGGCCGCGCCTCTTCGAGCTTTCCCTGCTGGCGGAGCAGGCGGCCGAGCCCCACGAGGGCGCTGACATCCTGAGGGTCTTCCGCGAGCGCGGCGCGATAGCTTTCCGCCGCACGTGGCAGATCGCCGAGAGCCCGGTAGGCGGGCCCGAGAGCGAGGAGAGCTTTCTTCCGATCTTCACCGCTGAGCTTGGGAAGACCTTGCTCGAGCCACCGGGCGGCGTTCTCCATGTTCCCTGCGCCGAAGTCGATGAGCCCCAGGTGGAGGTACGAGAGAGGAAGCGCGGGGTCGAGCTTCACCGCGCGCTCGTACGCCTGGTAGGCTTCCGGGTTTCGCCCCAGGTGATAGAGGATGAAGCCCACGTTGTAGTGCGCGGCGGCGAGCGACGGGTCGAGGCGCGCCGCCTTGCTGTAAGCGTCGAGAGCCCGGTCCCAGCTCTGCCGCTGGAGAAAGATCGCCCCGAGGTTGAGATAGGCCCGCGCGTGAGCCGGCGCCACTTCCTTGCCTTTCGCGAAGTCTTTCTCCACGGGAGCCAGAGCCACTTCGTAGGCCTTCAGCGCCTCGTCGAAGCGTGCGAGGTCGTAAAGCACCGCCCCCAGGTTGTAGTGCGCCGGCTGGAAGTCCTTGTCGAGCTTGATGGCCTGTCCGAACGAGGCGAGCGCTTCTTCTTTCCGGGCGAGCTCGTAGAGAACGTTTCCGAGGTTGTAGTGCGCCCGCGCGCTCTTGGAATCGAGGGATGCGACCTTTCGGAAGGCCTCGACCGCCTCGGCCTGCCGTCCCAACCGGCGCAGGATGGTTCCCCGGAGGGAATAGATGGCGACGTCCTCCCCTCCCTTTATCGCGCTGTCGGCATGCGCGAGGGCGTCGTCGAACCGCTCGAGCTTCGCCTCGGTCGCGGCGATGTTGAACAGGAGCGTCGCGTCGCTCGGAAACCGCTTGAGACCGGCCGCGAACACCTCGAGCGCCTTCTCGTACCGATCGCTCTCGTGGTGGAGAGCGCCGAGTCCGATATAAGCCTCGAGGATGCCCGGCGCCGAGGCGATGACGTCCTGGTACCGCGCGATCGCCTCCTCCGAGCGTCCCGCCTCCCGATGGCGGTTCGCCTCGTCGAGCTTGCGCTGAGCGACCTCGGGGACGTCCTCCTGCGCTGCGGCCGCGAAGCCGCCGCCGGCGAGGTGGAGGATCAGGAGGAGGTCCCGCGTTCGCATGACTGGCTCAGAACTGGAACGTGGTTCCGAAGAAGAACTCCCGGCCCACGAGACGGGTGTCGACGCCGATCAACGTCTGCGCCGGCATCTCGTCCAGGAGATTCTTCCCGTAGAAGCTGATGCGCCAGGGGCGATCCTTGCCGTTCCATCCGATGGGGATGTCGTAGTTGACCCGGAAGTCGACGAGCCCGTAGGCGGGAAGGGGGGTAATCGTGGGATCGGTGAAGTTGGACCGAAGGAGGTAGTAGAACGACGGCCCCACGTACTCGTCCACCCAGTGGAGCTCGACGTTGCCGCTCACGCCCTCGAACGGACCCCAATAGCCTCCGACGTTGAACTTGTTCCGGGGGGCGTAGGTCATCTCCATGAGGTTCCCGACGGAGTCGCGGAGGTCGCCGACCTGCTCCTGAGTCTGGAAGGAATAGTTGGCGAAGCCGCGGAGGCCTTTCCCGGCCCGGAAGCGAAACTCCACGTCGGTTCCCCAGATGTTGGCTTCGTCCGGATGGTTCTCGAAGCGCACGAATGCGGGGTTGGGAGGGGGCTGGATGCCGTAGGTCAATACGATGAAATCCGTGAGGTGCGAGCGATAGAAGTCGACCTTCGCCGAGAGGTTCGGGTTGAAGCGATACTCGCCCCCGAACTCGAAGGTTTCGATCTGCTCCGGCTCGAGCCCCGGGTTTGGCGCGAAGACGCCCAGGGGGGCGGCGAAGAAGTCGTTCGCGGCGAAGATGAACCAGCTGTCCTGGTAGAGCTCGCTGAAGTTGGGGAAGCGGAACGCCGTGCTCCAACCAGCGCGCAGGACGAAGCGATCGGTGACGTCGACGACTCCCGAGAGCCGGGGAGAGAGCTTGTCATCGAAGAGGTTGCTCTTGCCGTCGTAGCGGAACCCTCCAACCACCCGGACGCGGTCGTCGGCGAAGGACACCTGATCCTGCATGTAGAACGCTTGCTTCGAGTAGTAGTCGGGCGCCTCGCCAGGGTTCCCGAAGCCGAGGCCGAGCTCGTCGGCGTGGTCGTGGGTCGTCACCTTCCGACCTTCGACCCCGAACAGGAGGTCGTGGCCCGGCAACATTTGAAGGCCGACGCGGAAGTCCCCGATGACCTGTCCTCCGTGGTTCGCGGCCTCCGAGAAACCGGGCTGCTCGATGGGCGAGTGGCAGCCGGCGCAGTGCATTCCGAACCGGCGCGAGTAGGAGAAATCACCGCCGACGGACCACTTACCGCTCTTGGTGTAGTTGTAGTTGGTGGTGAAGATGTCCACCGTCTGCTCGAGCTCTGGGGCGCTGAAGAAGGCGGCGCCAGGAGGCAAGCCGGCCTCCGGCAGCTCCTCGCGGAAGCCGTCGACCGTGTCCTGGTGGCGGTAGTAGGACATCTGGAGGCCCTTGTAGCCGGCCTTGAGAAACACGTCAGAGCCGTTCACCTTCGAATCCTGCTCCT
>DAISKN010000709.1:0-3730 GCA_036820975.1 Acidobacteriota bacterium
GCGCCGTCGCCCGGGAAAGGTACGAGAGCTACCGCAGGTTGTACGGAGAGCTCAGCGGCTAGCCCCGGAAGGTGATGAGGTGAGTGTGCCTCGTGCCCGTGGATTCCTTCTGGACCACCCCGCCGTTGCGGAGGATGGCCAGATCGACCGTGGTCAGGGACACCACGTGGTTGTGTCCCGAGCTCCCGCGGATGTCCACGTCGAAGTCTGCACCCGCCCGTAGTCCCGCCGCGGTCAGGGTGACGAAGTGCCCGTGGTTCGACGCGATCTCGCCGGGTATGTCGGCGATGACCGCACTGGGCTCGGTGCCGCTCTCACAGCCGCTGATGGTGATGAAAGCACCGCCCAGAAGGGCCAGCGCCGCCTCGACCGTGAACTCGCGTCGATTCAACTCGCACCCCCATTTGTTCTCCGGGTAGAGTGCAACGCACGTGCCAGCGAGTCGGCGTTCGCCAAAGTGGTCTGGCGCTTCGGGTTCCCCTCCCGTCGAGCCCGAGACCGTGTAGGCTTTCTCCCTAGCTGCGGGTGGCGGTCCACCCAGCGGCGAGTTCGGGGCTCTTTTCGCGTATTCGATCCGTATGGACCCTACCCGGTGGATTCAACGGGCCGTTCTGGAAGGCCAGGCGCCGGCGGCAGCTCCCGACGACCTCGCCGAGGAGCCGACGGCGGGATACCTGATGACCGACTCGGGTACCGGGATCCGCATCCGCGAGGCCACGGAGAAAGACGCCCCGGAGCTCGCGGCGATCGCCGCCCGCGCCTTCCATCACGTGCACCTCGAGGTCCTCGACCTCTCGAGCCTCGCCGGGGTCGCGGGGCGATTCGATCTGAAGACGCTCAAGCGCGAGATTCGAGAGGCGAGCTCCCATTGTCTGCTCGCGATCTGGGAGTCGAATCCCGTGGGGTTCGCGCAGCTTCGCCCCGGTGCCGCGTCTCCCGCGCTCGAGCTCCACGGTCTCTACGTTTCGCCGGATTGGACGAGACACGGCGTCGGAACCACTCTGGTGCGAGGTGCTCTGACGCTGGCCTGGGGTCTCGGGTTCGAGAGCCTGTGGTGCGGTGTCGTGGAAGCGAACCGGGGCGCGGTTCGCTTTCTTCACGCCGCGGGATTTCGAAACGTCCGGCGGGAGCGCGCGGCGATCGGAGGAAAGAGGGACGTGGCGGTGCTGATTCTATCGCGCCCCGTCTCAGCGGCCGGCTGAAGAGGCGACCTCGTAGGGCTGTCCGCTCTCCCGCAGCATCTCGCCGATCCGAGCTACCAGCGCCTCGGTTCCCTCTCCCGTCACCGCCGAGACCAGGACATGGCCGTCGCCCGAGCCCAGTTCGCTTCGCGCATCGGGGGAAAGAAGATCCGACTTGTTGTAGACCACGAAGCGGGGAATTCGGTTGAATTCGAGGTCTTCGAGGATTCCGACCACCGCGGACATCCGCTCCGGGTAGTCGGGCTGCGAAGCGTCCACCACGTGGAGGATGAGGGACGAGGTCTCGATCTCTTCGAGCGTGGCGCGAAAGGCGTCGAGGAGCTCCGGCGGGAGATCGCGGATGAATCCCACGGTGTCGGCGAGGAGCACCTCGCGCTCGACCGGGACCCGGAGCCTGCGGCTCGTCGGGTCGAGGGTCTCGAACATGCGGCTTCCGGCGGCGACGGTGCTCTCGGTGAGCCGGTTGAGGAGGCTCGACTTTCCCGCGTTGGTGTAGCCGACGAGGGTGACGATCGGAAGCCCGCGCCCCACGCGCATCTTCCGCCGCTCCCCGCGCTTCCGGCGGATGGACTGGATCTCTTTCTGGAGCCTGGCGATGCGATCGCGCACGCGCCTGCGGTCCATTTCGAGCTTGGTCTCTCCAGGTCCTCGTCCTCCGATGCCTCCCGTCAGGCGGGAGAGCGCGGTATCCATCTCCGTCAGGCGTGGAAGCATGTAGCGGAGCTGCGCGAGCTCGACCTGGAGCTTCCCTTCGCGGCTCTGGGCGCGCCGGGCGAAGATGTCGAGGATGAGCTGGGTCCGATCCAGGATCTTCAGGTCGGTCGCCGCGGAGATCGAGCGCACCTGGTTCGGCTGGAGCGTCTGGTCGAAGATGATTAGGTCCGCTCCCTCCTGGAGCGAGCGGATGACGAGCTCCTCGATCTTTCCCTTGCCGACGAGGTAGCGGGGATCGAGCTTTTGCCGGCGCTGAACGATGGTGTCGAGGACCACCACGTCGGAGACCCGGGCGAGCTCCGCGAGCTCGAGGAGCCGCTCTTTCTCCTCCTCGACGCTCCCCGTCGTGACTCCCACCAGGATCGCCCGCTCGCGCCGATCGGCGCGATAGAGCTCTCCCCGCTTCCTGGCGAAATCGTTCTCGAGATCGGTGATGAAATCGACGAAGTCCAGGTCGATCTGGCTCGGCGGCGCGGGCTCCATCAGATCCCAGGCGACGGCTCTGGAGTCGCCGTTCGAAGGCGAGAGATAGGCGGTGCGGACGAGCCCGGGGAGACCGTCCTCTCCCGCCTCGATCGCCGACATCGCGTCGAGGCGGAGCAGAACCAGGTCGGTGAGGTCGTCCCGCGTCAGAGGCTCCTCGCCGAGATGGGTGTGCAGGCACCGCAGCCCGCGGAACCGTCGCTCGGCCACGCGCTGCCGCTTCAGGTCGGGAAGGACGATCTGCCGCGCGTCGCCGACGCCGACCCACTCGACTTCGCCCTTGCGGTTGACGAGCACTCCCACCTGGCGCCGGATCTCTCTCGAGATTTCCGTCAGCTGGCGGGCGAAATCGTGGGTGACCAGGGACCGGGGCGGAAGCCGCCGCTGGTAGAGCTTCTCGAGCCGGTGCCGCTCGCGGGGCTTCAGACCGATGACGTTGCCTTCGAGCCGATGAATGGAAGCCTCTTCAGTGCATCAGTGCCGCGGGGCCCCACCCCCGCGGCCTGAAGAATCCGCGGCCCATTCGGGCCGGGCTCGCTTCGCTCGCGCAGGCGAAAGACGCATTTCTTCGCAGCCTGCTAGCTCTTGCTGTTCGTCTCGGTAACGAGCAAGTCGAGCTTCGCCCGAGCGGAGAGGTAATTCGGATCGACTTCCAGCGTCTTTCGGTAGGCCTCCATCGCTTTTTCGCGGTCACCGAGCTTCATGTAAGTCTCGCCGAGATAATACCGGGCATCGGCGAGATCGCCATCGCGGGAGATCGCTTTCTTGAACTGCTGCAGCGCCGCTTCGTAGTGGCCCTGCTGGTACTGGATTACGCCGAGGTGGTGGTAGTAGTAGGCATTCGATCCCCCGGCGCGCGCCGCGCTCTCGAACTCGTGGATGGCGTCATCGACCCGTCCTTGGGAGTAATAGGCGGCTCCGAGGTTCGAGCGCGCCTCGGCGAACTTCGGATCTGCTTCGAGCGCGATCTTGTACTGGGCGATGGCGTCCTCCACCTTTCCCCGCCGCCGGAGCGCGACGCCGAGGTTGTTCCGGGCCCGCCCGAAATCCGGGCGGACGTCGAGGGCCATCTGGTACATCTCGAGCTCGGCCGCCGCGGGATCGAACTCGTCGCCCATGTCCCCCGCGGTCTCGGAATAGTACCCGTAGAGAAAACCCTGGTTGTTGTAGTAGTTGGCGATGGCCTCGAAATCGTCGATGACCTTCGCCCCCATGTACTCCCGCTCGGGGGTCCGGGTGAAATCGATCATCACCAGATCCGGTCCGTTGCGGACGCCGGCGGTGATGTGGCCGTTGTTCACGATGACCTCGGCCTCTTTCGAGATGCGCTC
>DAISKN010000710.1:0-3724 GCA_036820975.1 Acidobacteriota bacterium
TCCGAGTGCGCGCGCGAGCTCGACCAGCCGATCGGTTCCCTCGGAGCCCAGCCCGCAGCTGGAATAGATCACGAGGGATTCGTACATCAGATTTCCCAAAGCGGGCGCGCTCGCCGCGGCGCCGGTCTCGTGAAGGCGCGCGAAGGCTTGCACCCGGGCGTGCTCGTAGACCGGGTGGGCCGTCGGGCGCCTCACCGGATAGATTCTCTCGGGGTCGACGGTGGTTGCGCCGTCCCCGGTCGCACCGTAGCGCGAGAGGAACTCGCGTCCGAGGATCGTCTCCGGGAGTCGGTCGAGGTACTTCTGCTCGAGCTCCGCGGGAGTAAGATTCGCGAGGTAGCCGCCCCAATCGGTCCCCGCCCACTCCTTCAGCATGCGATACCCCATGAAGGCCCCTACGCGGACGGACGCGTAGTCCGCGCCCGAGACCTGATGGGCGATTCCGGAATCGATGCCCCAGAACGAGAGCTCCGAAGGAATCTCGACGTTCCCCCGGATCTCCGCCGGCTGACAGAGAAGTGCGAGGAGTCGATTCTCCTCGCCGAAGACCGCGGTCATCTGGTCCATGACGCCGCAGGGAGCGCCGACGACGGCGTTCTCGACCTTCTGGCAGAGGAGCGCGACTTCGCTGGGCTTCAATCCCAGGTCATAGGCGGCGTCGAGGGCCATCATCGTGGCTACTTCGAGGGCTGCGGAAGAGGCGACCCCCTTGCCCTCGGGGACGGACGACTGGATGCCGATGCGAGCCCCGTCGCGAAAGACGACCCCCCTTTCGAGCATCAGAACGACGAAAGCTCCCGCGACGTAGGCCGCCCAGGTTCGCGAAGGGTCTTCTCGAAAGTAGGAGCGAGCTTCCTCGTAGCTCCGAGGTAGCTCGTCGAGCGGGATCGTGAGCTTCGAGAGTTCGCTGACCCCCCGCTCGCTCGCGAAGCTCAGGGTTCTCGACTCCTCCCGCTCGATCGACACCCGGGTGGCCTCTCGAAGGGGGAGCTCGAGAACCAGCGACCCGGAGTAGTCCGCGATCCCGCCCATGACGTCGAGCCGGCCCGGCGCGCGCCTGACGATCAAAGAAGTCCCCGACGAATCAAAGCCTCCCGCAAATGGGGCTCGATCTGTGCGCGGATGGCTTCGTTTGCATATCCAACCCAGGCGACGTTCGAAGCGATGTCGAGAGGGCAGGAGAGTCGCCGTCCGCGCTCGTCGGTCACGAGGACCCCGAGCTCCCGCGCGATGAGCTCCGTCGAGAGGTCGTAGGGATGGGCGCAAATACCGAGAGCAAAGCCACGGGCCTCGGCCACCGGCTCGAGAAGCGGCCTCAGGTCCGCGACGAAGCGGTCGTGCCCGGACAGAAGCTCGTAGAGCTGTCCGCCGCTCGAGATGTACTGATCTTCGAAGCACTGGGCCTTTCCCTCGCGCGGCGGGCCGAGCGCCCCGCGAACGATCTCCTCGTCGATGGCGGCGAGTTCCTCCCGCACCCCGGGGAAGAAACGCGAGATCATCGCGAATCCGTGCTCGATGCTCCGGGCGCGGGACGGTCCGAGAGCGATGGAGCGGCTCTCTCCCGTCAATCTATTGCGCCGTTCGGCGCGGGCGCCCTCTCCCGCGACGGCCCAGAGGGAATCGGACAGGTGCTGCTTCGAGAGCGGGATCTCCGTCTGGACCGCGAGCTCGATGTCGGCGAGGGTCGTCGAAGGACCCCGGTTCGGCGCGACGCCGGTGAGGATCCAGGCGCTGCGCTTCTGGTACATGAGTCCCCGGGTCCCGTCGATTGGATCCATCAGAATGCGAAACGCGGCGTCCTCCTCGGACGCGCCCCCGGGAAGGACCGTGTATCCGCCGTTCTCGATGCCCTCCGCGATCAGAATCACCGGCTTTTCGAGGGAGAGCTCGGAAAAGAAATCGACGATCACGGACTCGCTGACACGATCGACGGCGTAGAGCGTGTCGCCGTCCCCGTCTTTCGCCACCCGCGACATCTCCTCGAGATCCGCTCGCTCCTGGGCGGCGACGACGGACTCCCGGATGCGCTCGTGGAGCCGCCGGATGGGCTCGAGCAGATCCGCCGCTCTCATGAGCTCTCTGACCGGCGATAGTGAACGTCGGGGAGCGCCTGGAGCTCCCGGGCCTTCTCCTCGGGAACGGTATCGGAGAGGAAGCTGCCCCCGCCGATCTCCGGGCCGGCGAGGTATTTCAGCAGGTCGGGCTTTCGAAGGGGAGGGTGGAGCTCCACGTGGAAGTGAAACCCCCGGTAATCGGAGCCGTCGGTCGGCGCCTGATGGAGAGGCATCACGTAGGGAAAGCTCATCCGCCACAGGTTGTCGTACTTCACGAGGACCCGCTGGAGCGCCGCGGTGAAGTCGACGACCTCGGCGTCGGAGAGGCTCGCGACCGAGGCAACGCTGCGCTTCGGGGCGACGTACACCTCGTAGGCGTACCGGGCGAAGTACGGCACGAAGGCGATCGCGGTCTCGTTCTCGTAGAGGATCCTTCGTCCATCCCCGGTCTCGGCGCCGATCACGTCCCGGAACAGGACGCGCCCGGTCTCCTGAAGGTGGCGCTCGGAGATCCTGGCCTCGTTCTCGATGGTCTTGAACACGAAGTTCGTCGCGTAGATCTGCCCGTGAGGGTGGGGATTCGATACCCCGACGGCGCTTCCCTTGTTCTCGAAGATGAGCACGTGCTCGACCTCCGGGCGCCCGCCGAGCTCGACCTGCTCCCGCTGCCAGGTGGCGACCACTTCCTGCGCGTCCAAAGGGGCCATCTCCGCCAGAGTCAGGTTGTGGCGGGGACTGAAGCAGACCACGCGCGCGACGCCCGTCGCCGGGCGAACGCGATAGATGCCGGGAGGGCGCTCCGGCGCGAGAGGCGCGTTCTTCGCGACGCAGGGGTGGTCGTTGTCGAATACGAACGTCGAAGAGTAATGCGGGTTACGGGCTCCGCTGCTGCGCGCGTTTCCCGGGCAGAGATAGCAGCCCTCCAGGTGATCGGGAAGCTCGGGAGCCTCCGCCGCCGCGAGGGTCTCGCCGATCCAGGGCCGATCCTGCCGGTGGGCGGAGACGATGACCCACTCTTCCCGCAGAGGGTGCCACCTCTCTTCCCAGCGCCCCTCGATTCTCAAGTGGCGTCGAGTTTAGATCACGGAACCTCGTCGAACAAACTTTCGGCCGCTATGGTATTCTCGCGCGTCGCTGGGCCCTTGGGAATGAATGAAATGACGCTCGCGCTGCGAAAACTCGCGAGGCGGCCGGTGTTCTCCCTCACGACGCTTCTCTGCCTCTCTCTGGGAATCGGAGCCACCACCGCCATCGGCAGCGTCATCAATACGCTCTTTTTCGAGTCGGCATCGGTCGAGGACCTCGACCGGGTGGCGTTTTTCATGGCGATGCGCGAAGGGGTCGAGCCCTTCGGCGTCTCGCCCATCGAGGCCGAGGCGTACCGGGCGGGGAGCCGGTCCTTTCGAAGTCTCGGCATCGCCAGGACGCTGGATGGGAACTCGGTGAATCTCACCGGGGGGGAGCGCGCGGAGCGCGTGCGCGCCGCGCAGGCGTCCACCGCCTACTTCGAGACCCTCGGGGTTGCGGCTCTGTCAGGAAGGCTGTTCGCTCCCGAGGAGGAGCGCTCGGGAGGCCCCAAGGCGCTCCTCATGAGCCACGGGCTCTGGTCCCGGCGGTTCGACTCTTCGCCGTCGATGGTTGGACAGGCTCTCCGGGTCAACGGCGAGACC
>DAISKN010000711.1:0-3724 GCA_036820975.1 Acidobacteriota bacterium
CCTGGGCCTGCATCGCCGGGTCGAGCTTGGGACCGGCGGGGAAGAGGGGCGCGAGGGCGAGGAGAACGGGAGCGATGTGGGGCTGCATCGTCGGCACCTCCGGCGTATTCTGTGTGAACTGTGCAACACCCGTGCCACGATTTGGGCGGTCGAAAGGCGGGAAAACGGGGGGAAGCCCCTACGACGGACCGTTTCTTCCCCACACTTTCATCGTCGCCGCGCCGAAGCTCGTGAGCGCGCTTCCCGCGATGAATCCGCCCGCGAGGATATACATCGGCCCCTCGGCGGAAGCGCCGTAGCGGCGCGTCAGGAGGAATCGAATCGCGAGGGAAGCCATCGCCGTCCACCCCGCGGCGGGAAAGTAGATGAGGAGTCCCGTCGCGAAGAGGACGCCCAGCTGTCGCGCTGGGCCGCCCAGCGCCTGGAGGAGAGCTCCGGGAATCGCCCAGACGAGAAGCGCCTTCGCGAGCTCCGGACTCGCTCCGGCGGAAATCGTCGCCGCCGCCACTCGATCCCAGGGCGGGAAGAGATCCCTCTGGAAATAACTGGCGTGGAGGAAGTACACCGCGAGCGCGGCAACGCCGATGCCGAGGAGCTCGGCTTCGAGCTGCGCTCGTCGTCCCTCTCGCTCGAGTTCGGGATCGGCTCCCTCGCCGCGGAGGATCCAGCCGGCCTTCAGGTCGTATCCCATATCGGCGAAGGCGGGAGAGCTCGAAGCGGTGAAGCCCACGAGGAACGCGAGAGGAACCGGAGGGAATCCGAGCGCCATGCCGACGAGGAGGAAGACGATTGCGGTCGCGAAAGCGGGGAACCACCCGGAGTGCATGGCCGCGATCCCGACCAGGAGCTCGGAGGCGAGGGCGGAGACGGCGGCATAGACCGCGAACCCCGCGAGCATCGCCGGCGACATTTCCGTGAAGAGACCCGCGGCGACCGCCATCAGGAGCGCGGCGACGACGTAGACGCCGAAGCCGGCCAGGAGGCTCGGTCCCACCCGTCGTTCGCCGGGTAGAGCTCCGGCGGCGGCGCGCCCGCGAACGGCGACGCCTATCTGCGCCAGCGCAACCAGTCCCGCGCCAATCATGAAGCCGTGCGGGAGAAAAGCCGCCTCGACGTCCACTCCGGCGACGCGCTCGCCGTATCCGCGCACCAGGAGCCCCAGACCGAACATGAAGAGCGCCCAGATGTTTCCGATCCAGCAGACCCCGAACACGTCCATGGGGATCCCGAGGGGATGCCCGATGGCGCCCGCGAGCCCGCCGGCGGCGAGAAGGGCGGCCCGGCTGCCGCCGCGGTCTCCGGCGATCATGCACTCCGCCGTCGCGACTCCGGAAGGCCAGATCCCGGCCGCGGGAAAGAGGCGCGAGTCGAAGAGGAGGTACATGAGGATCGCCCCGAGGAAGACACCGGCGACGGCGCCGAGCATCATCGCGGGCACGAGGTCCTTTCGGTCCATGAGCCAGAGGATGCCCGCGGGGAGCAGGATGCCGTTCGCGCCCCCGAACGTCGCGCCGGAGATCAAGGTCTGCGCCAGGTTCTGCTCCGCGAGATTGCGGAAGCGGCGCAGGGGGGGCAGCGGTATCCGCGATAGAGCGATGGCGGCGACGACGGCGATGATCGAGCTGTTCGGGGTGATGCCGACGCGGGTGATGAGCTCGAGACCGATGATGGCGCCGAGTACGGCGAAAAGGACGCCGAACAGCAGGCTCGCGGGCGCGAAGATCGACGGGTGCCGCCCGCGCTTCTCTCGGG
The DNA here is from genome assembly GCA_036820975.1 of Acidobacteriota bacterium. Lineage (GTDB taxonomy): Bacteria > Acidobacteriota > Vicinamibacteria > Marinacidobacterales > SMYC01 > DAISKN01. The sequence continues at coordinate 1,753 of DAISKN010000711.1, forward strand.
CTTCTCCTGGGGGCGGCACGCGGCGTAGACTATCCGAACTTTGCCTTACTACTGAAGCAGGAGGAGACCATGGAAGACCGCTCGAAGCGCCGTTCTCGAAGGCGCTTTCTCTCGAAAGCACTCGGCGCCGCCGCCCTCTGGAAGGCGTCGGCGAGGCCGGCCCTCGCCCGACCCGCCGATCCGGAGCGGGAGCGCCTCGCTCGCCTTCTCGCGCGCTATGGAAGCGAGATCGGGGATCTGCGGCGGGTGGAAGGAGGGGAATGACCATGGCCATCTTCGAGGTCGAGAGCTGGCTCGTGGTCGAGGGGAAGGAGAAAGAGCACCAGGAGGCGATGCGCCAGTGGCTCTCCTGGGTGCGGGACCACCGGGAGCTCTTCCAGGAATGGAAGAGCGTCCGTTACTTCAACAAGTACGTCGCCGGGGAGCAATCGGGGAGGCACGTCGTCCTCTGGGAGTACGAGAACCTCACGGCGTTCGAGGCCTACAAGAAGAAGCGCGCCAACTACGAGGGCGCCTACGCGGAGTACAAGCTCAACGATCCTTATTACAAAGGAGTGTTCATCCACGACCGCATGACGATGGAGTTCTGGCAGGACGTCGAACGGGATCTGTGGATCGAATGATCCCGGCTCGCTACAATACCTGAGCCACCGCGGCGGCGACCATTCTCCGCGCGAGAAGAACCGGCTTGCCCGTCTTCTCGGCGATCTTCCGGCGCATGGACTCGGTGTAGCCCATGCAGTGCATGACCACGAGATCCGCCTCATCGAGCTCGCGGGCCGCCGTCTCCCACCGGTCTCCCGAGTACGGCGACGCGTAGCTCAGCACGAACCGCCGGTTCCCCGCGGGCTCGCATCGAAAGGCTTCCATCTGGCCTTCGTTCGGGAGGAGTACTCCGATCGAAGGAGCGGACTCGGCGATGGCGGCGAGCCCGTGATCGACGACCGGCCCGGCGGCGACGAGAATTCCCCTGGGGGAGAGGCCGTGGAACCTGCCGGTGCAGAGGATCACGAAGATATCGATTCCGCCGTCCTCGAGATCGCGAACCATCTCCTCCACTCGGTGGTGCGCCCACTCGGCTTCGAGAAGGACTTCGGTTCCATCGCGAAGCCGGGACACGAGCCTCTGGTCCGTGCCCCGGGGCGCCACGCGGGCGATGTCTTCCCGGCTCAGGCCGTCGAGCGCTCCGTGCTCCTCGATCTCGAGGCTCGCGCCGTCCCACCAGGGTCGCATCTCGTCGAGGATATCGGGGCGCGGCGACTCGCCGATGGTGAAGAACGCCGCGCGTTTCCTGGTCACGAGCGGGAAGGCTAGCACAGGGGCCCGGGCCGCGGTAGGATTCCGCCTCCCATGGCCCCTCGAGAAGTCGAGCTCGACGACATCTCTTCGCTCGCGATCGGCGCCTGGATCCTCGGAGCCGGCGGGGGCGGAAACCCCTATCATTCGTTTCTCAACCTGCGGGAGCTCTACCGGGAAGGCAAAAGGGTCGAGCTCATGGCTCCGATGGAGCTCGAAGACGACGACTGGGTCGCCGTCGTCTCGAGCATGGGGGCGCCGCTGGTCGGCGAGGAGCGCCTCCAGGATCCGCAGGTCGCGGCGAAGCCGGTGCAGATGATGGCGGCCTATCTCGGAGTCTCCTTCCGCGGAATCATGTCGGTCGAGATCGGAGGGTCGAACGCCCTCCAGCCGTTTCTGGCCGCGGCGGTCCTCGGGCTTCCGGTGGTCGACGCCGACGCGATGGGGCGCGCGTTTCCCGAGGCCCAAATGACGAGCTTCGCCATCGGTGGTTTGAGACCCTACCCCCTCACCCTCGCCGACGTCCGCGACAACGAGGTCATCGTGGCCCGGGCGGCGAACTGGAAATGGATGGAGCGCCTGAGCCGCAAGGCCTGCGTCGAGGTCGGCTCGACCGCCGCCACCTGCAAGGCGCCGCGCACGGGAAGAGAAGTCAAGGAGTGGGGCATCCTCAATA
>DAISKN010000712.1:0-3714 GCA_036820975.1 Acidobacteriota bacterium
GCCTGACCCTGGGTGATTCGATCGACGAGATTGCCGGCGATGCCACGGTCACCCGGTAGATGATTCCCTCTTCGGTCGAGAACTTGAGGCTCGCCGGCGCCCCGTGGTGCACGACGCGGCCCTCGTCGATGAACAGCACGGAGTCGCACATTTCCTCGAGCTCGGAGAGGATGTGGGAGCTGATGAAGATCGCTTTTCCTTCCCCGGCGAGAAGACGCACCAGCCTCTTGAACTCGACCCGGGCCCTGGGGTCGAGTCCGGCGGCGGGCTCGTCCAGGATCAGAACGTCGGGATCGTTGAGGAGAGCCCGTCCGAGACAAAGCCTCTGGCTCATTCCCTTCGAGAGGCTCGCCATCTCTCGATCGCGCAGCTCTTCGAGGCCGGTGAAGCTCATGACGTCCTCGACGGCGCTCCGACGTTCGTCGCCTTTCATCCCGAAGGCGCGGGCGAAGAAGTCCAGGTACTCCCAGACGGTGGTGTGGGGGTAGGTGCCATAGCTGTCCGGCATCCAGCCGATTCGAGCCCGGACCTCGTCGGGGTGGTTCACGACGTCATGGCCCGAGATGCGGACGGAGCCGGCATCGGGCAGGTCGAGCGTCGCCAGGATGCGCATCGTGGTCGTCTTGCCGGCGCCGTTCGCGCCGATGAACCCCAGGACCTGACCCCTCGCGATCGCGAACGACAGGTCGCGGACCGCGGCCACCGCCCCGAAGCGACGCTCGAGGGATTCCACCTCGACCACGGGCCCGGTCACGGCTTTCCCTCGCCCGAGATTCGGCCCGAGTAGATGACGGTGTCGCTCCACACGATCCCCTCGAGGGTCTCGACCGCGCGGCTGCTCGTCGCCGCGCGGGCGAGAAAGCCGCCTCTCTCCAGGAGCGACTGTTGAAGGTGAAGCCGGGTCACGGGCCCGGCCTCACGGGACAACGTGGCACAGAACCGGTCGTACTCCTCTTCGGTCGCGGAGACGAGTGCGGCTCGGGCGCCGGGGCCGACGCCCGCCGCGCGCCATGCCCGGCCCTCGTCGTCCCGGTAGTACAACTCATCCAGGGTGTCCTCGATCGACGAGGTGATCGCACCCTCGCCGACGAACGCTACCCTCGCGCGTGCCGGACGGACGGCTTCGATGCGCTGGGCCTGGATCGAGCGGCTGCGAAACCAGTCGCCGCCGAATCTCGACCCCTCGCTCGCGAGCTTCCGACCGCTCGAGGAGAAGAGCGGGGCGTCGTAGAGGGCGAGCGACTCGTCGAGCTCGAACCCGCGAGCGAGGAGCGCCCCGGTGCGGGACATCTGCTCCTGGATCAGGACCTCCCGAGTCAGCTCCGGGACCACGCGTAGAAACGTCACGCGGTGACCGCGCCCGCCCAGTCCGTCCTGCATCAGAACGACCGCCGTGAGAAGGAGGCTCGCTCCGAGCGCGAGGGCGGGAAGCGTCCAGAAGAGCCGGGCCCTCCGGCCCTTCGAACAGAAGACGTACAGATTCACGGGCCCGACGAGAGGCGCGTAGAGCAGGAGAAACGCCAGCAGAAGCCCGGGCCGGTCTTCGATCGCCGGGAAGCGCTCCTCCGTCCAGGCCCGATACGAGATCGCTTGCGGCGGCCCGGGCATCTCCAGGACTTCTACCCACTCCGCCTCCGATTGCGGGCGCTTCACCTTCACGATGGTGCCGAGCCCGATGTCCTGGCGACCCGGAGTCTCGCCGGGATGCCACTCGGCGTCCACGAGCACCAGCCGGCCGCCCCGGGCGGTCCACTCGGCAACAGCCTCTCTCGCGCCGGGGCGCAGGCCGTTCCACTCGTCCTCGCCGAGGGCGAGGACGCGGAGACCCAGGAGCCCCCGAAAGTCCGACGGCAGGAGACCCGTATCGAAAGAGATGCCTCGCTGCGCTTCCGCGTGAAGCGACTGGCTGAGCGCGGGAACCGGGGTGTTCTCGGTCGCGTAGCCGCTCAAGGGATACTGCCAGTTGGAGTTCGTGATGCCGAACCCGCCGACCCGCATCTGGAGCGAGCTCATTTCGGAGACGTCGCCCGAGAGAGGAACGACGACTTCGAAGGACCTGTGTTCGGTGGCGGCCACGGCGAGACGCGATCGGTAGCGGCGGGTGCCGGCGACGGACATGGAGATGTAGTCGAACGTCCACGATCGATCCCTTTCGCTGTCGTTGCGAATCGAGACGCGGAGCGGCGCGGAGCCCCACGGCTTGGGCAGGAGAGACTCCACTCGAAGCGAAACCCCGCTGTCCGGGTCGGTGGGAATCTCGAGCGACTGTCCCGCCGATTGCGACGACAGCAGGAGCCCGAGGACGAGGCCGAGGAACAGTCTCGACATCGGATCTAGACCTCCTGCAGCGTCGCCGGCAGCACCTTTCCCCGGGGAGGCACTTCGGCGAGAAGAGCGTCCACGACGTCGTCCGTGCTCCCGCCCTCGAGACGGGCACCGTATTCGAGGATGAGCCGGTGCCTCAGCACCGGCTTCGCCGCCGCCTGCACGTCCTCGAAGCTGGCGTTGATGCGCCCTTCGAGGAGCGCGCGCGAGCGGGACGCAGCCGCCATCGCGATGGCAGCCCGGGGGCTCGCTCCGTACTTGACCGCCGCGGCGCTCCGGGAGCTCCCGGCGTGAGTCGCATCGACCAGCCGGGCGATGTAGCTCGCGACGACGTCGGGGAGGTAGATCCGCCGCGACACCTCCATCAGCGCGATGAGCTCGGCCGAGTCGAGGACTGGCGCTATCGCCGGCTCGGAGCCGAGGTCTCGCTCGCGCACGATGCGCTCCAGGACCGCGAGCGGGCTGCGCTTCACGTCGAGCTTGAAGAGGAAGCGATCGAGCTGGGCTTCGGGGAGAGGGTACGTGCCTTCGAGCTCGATCGGATTCTGAGTCGCGAGAACGAAGAACGGCCGGGGGAGCGGGTGCGCCTCTCCCATCACCGTCACCGACCGCTCCTGCATCGCTTCGAGAAGAGCCGACTGGGTCTTGGGCGAGGCCCGGTTCACTTCGTCGGCCAGCACGAGGTTTCCGAAGATCGGCCCGGGCTGAAAGACGAATCGCTTCCCTCCGTCCGTCTCCTGGAGCATCGGATTTCCCGTGATGTCCCCCGGGAGCAGGTCGGGAGTGAACTGGATGCGCTTCGCCAGAAGCTGGATCGCGCGCGCGAGCGCCTTGACCAGCTCCGTCTTTCCGAGTCCCGGCAGCCCTTCGAGGAGGATGTGGCCTCCCGCGACGAGGCCCACGAGCACCTGATCGATGAGATCTTCCTGGCCGAACAGCGCCTCCCCCAGGCTCCGGCGCAGCCGGCCGAGCTTCTCCGAAGCCGCCTTCACTTCGCTTTCGGTCGCGATCTTCTCCGTCATCTTCGACGCTCTCCCGTTCATTTGAAGTACCTCTGCAACACCCGCCGCTCGCTCGGGAGCAGCGCCTGGGTCCAGACGCGGTCCCCGCCCTCGCCCGCCGATACGACGGCGCCGCCGTCCCTCCCGAACTCGAAGGTCTCGGTTTCAACCTCGTGCTCCCCGAGAGAGACGCCGACGGTCGCGCCGAACGGACCGCCGCTCGCATCGCCTCCTTTGAGGCCTTCGATCCGATCCGAGAGCGGCTCCTGCGGCTCGGCGGACAGATCCAACGGGGCCGTCCCCGGGCCGCGATCGACTCCGTCGCGACCCGGCTTGCCGCTTCGCGCGTTCTCGCGCCCCGTCCGAAGCCCGACGACGACCTCTTCAG
>DAISKN010000713.1:0-3704 GCA_036820975.1 Acidobacteriota bacterium
CAGAGTTGGAACCGCGACCTGCACCGCGCGGTGCGACCATGCCAGCCGCAGGCCTCCCGCCAAGAAGGCGCGAGCCTCGCGCAGCTGGGAGGCTCCAACGCCCATCAGGTCGCGAAGGAGCAGGCCGGCTCTCAAAAGGCGTGCTCTCTCGTTGTTCACAACACTCCCGTCTCGAGTGGAAACCATGGTCCACTCCGCACGACTTCGTAAGCAGCGAAGCCGCGGGAGGGTTCAGTGCACGCCGCGTGCCACCGTGACCGGTGGTCCGACTTGATGAACCAGGGGCCGATTGAGTAATCGCCCCGCCGCCGGGTGAGGAGACACAGAGAGGAATCTACAAAGAGCCGCTCCCGCGAGCGCAAGATGAGGCCATGCAGCCCTCCAATCCGGCAGCCGAATCCGAGGACGGAGCGCGTTCCTGGTGCAGGATTTGCAGCGGTCTTCGTGCGGGCTAAGCTCCGGGATCCAGGGCCCGGGGGCCATTCGGTCGGTAATTCTGTCGAGAGGGAAATGTTCTCGTGAACCGATCCACACGTGGATCTGCGGACCGACTTCGAAGCCATCGTCGACGGGACGAACGCGGATACGTGAATTCCCCCGGAGCGCGAGCTTCCACCGATACTACTTCTTCCCGCTGAGCAGAAGTCCACCTCCCACGACCAACAGGGCCACCCCTGCCCACACCGGGATGTTGACCCGTTCTTTCTCGCTGATGGCGATCTCCACGGGGCCTAGCTTCGCCTCGTGTGTATCGCTCGTGTAACTGAATCCTCCGTACGCGAGGGCCAGAGCCCCGGCGATCAGGAGCACTATCGCCAGCATTCTCATTCCAACCTCCTTCGGCCATAGCTGCGAACCCCATGACCACTGGTGAACATATGGATGACTCGACACTCCCCGATCGAGGCGGCTCACCCGAGCTGCCTCCAACGAAGTCGCGAAGAGCCTTTGTCTAGCGCGATGAGGTCAACCCGGAGAAGACACCCAGCGCCCTCAGAATCCAGATGAGCAGCGCTGCGCCGAGAACGGCGACGATCCAGGATGCAGCCACCCCATAAGTTCGCAAGCCCAGGGCACCCGCGACGTAGACGCCGAGAAACGACCCGATGATGCCGACGATAACGTTGGCGATGATTCCCATCTGGGCGTTGGCCCTCATCAGGATGCTCGCCAGCCATCCGATGATGCCCCCGATGATGAGGGTAACGATTATGTTGGTCGATGCTGAGTCCATGATTTCCTCCTTGCGTCCGCGACACCGATGTCCGTATCTGTCTCAGTTGCCGTGGCCGCTCAGATCGAAGAGCAAAACCTGGGCCATCCCAGACGGCGTGGGGTTGAGGGCGCAGGAGGCGTTTGGCGTGGTTTTCGAATTCGGCTCGTTCTCAGGGAGGCGGGTTTTCTTGCGCAGTGACGGCGAGCTTTCCCGCAGTGATGAGAATCCACGCCGTCCCGTCGCGAAGGCGCGAGGCACTTTGACCATTGACGTCAGCTCACGGTGACGCCGAGAAGCCGTCCGATGGCGGCGGTCACCGCCATCGCCAACCCCCTCCGAGGGTGACCCGCCAGCGCCCCACGACCGAGCGGTGCGCCAGCGAGCTTCGCGCTATCGCCCGCGTCTCCATTTCTTGAAGCCTCGAACGCGAACTGGAGGTCAAGGAATGCGCGGAAGGTCGATCCCGTGTCATCTCCCTCTAACGAGGAGCAGCCTTCAACCGCCGGTCGCCGTGCGGCGGACCGTGCCGAAGGCTGCTCCCCGATCCTCGGGTATTACGACGTCTCGAGGACGAGCGGAGCTCATCGACGCAGATCGGTTGTCGTTCTCCAGCTCCCTGGTGCGCCGGAGAGGATCGTCAGCTCCGTACCGCGCGGCAGGTCGAGCCGGTCCCGGCCTTGGAGTATGACCGTGCCTGCACCCCCGCCCGCGCCTATCACCGCGCCGATTGCGGCGCCTTTCTCGCCACCGGCGATGGCACCGATGACGGCGCCGATAGCGGCGCCGATAGCGCCCCGTTGGACGGTCTCCTCGGTTCGGCTGTCCTGCTCGACCGTGCCCTCGTCGTTGACGGCGATCGTCTCTCCATCCGGCGTGCGCACATTCTCGATCACCCCGCCGAAATCCTGGTTGCTGCCGTTGCGCAGACGGATGGTCTGGAACGCGAGTGACAGGTCCGAACGCCCGCTGAAGCGCCCCGAAACGTTCACCCCGGTGACGAGACCCCCGATGACCGCATCCTGGTATTGCGATGGACTCTGGATCGTCAACGTGAAGCGGTCACCTTCACGGGCGTTCTCCGCGCTCAACGCATCGTTCAGCGTCGCTACCAGCCGCGTCCCATTGGGCACGAGCGCCTGGCCCGCCGTCGACGTGGGATATCCCTGCATTCCGGTATAGAGATCCCACTGGGCCGAGTCCGATGACCTCTGGTAGAAGCTCTGAACCGTGACCGGTCGAGAGAGCTCGGCATCATAGATGTGGCGCGTCAGCCGGAGAGTGCGGCCGTCGTCCATCGGCTCGAAGGTGACCTTGAAGTCATTTCCTCGATTGCCGGTGGTCGCAACCACCAGCTGGTCGCCGTAAAAGGCGGCGCGGGTATCGATGGTGCTCCCGTCAGACTCCCTCTCCGTGCGAACTCGGCCGTCGGCATCGAAGCTGACCCGCGGTGCGAGCGATGAGGCCATGGTGACGCGTTCTTCGTTGCGATCGATGGCAATCACATCCGGAGACTCCAGCCGATCCATGAGGCCTTGGTAGGCACGTTCCCGCCGGTCGGCCGGCACCGTGCGTGAGGCGTTTTCCGCGGCCTGACGCGGATCGTCGCCCCGGTTGGTCTCCAGCCGATAGGTGCCGGTCAGGCGATGATAGAGACCCGTGCCGGGCGCCTGCGGTACGTACCGCGGGTCGCTCCAATTCCACGCAACATGATACGCGCGCGCCAGGTTATCGAGATCGCGGCGCAGCGTCAGCCAGTCGTTTTCCGCTTGCTCGTTGAGCCGGTGGCGCTGCATGAAGCGGTCGATGCTCACACCGCGCTGCAAGACGACCTGGACATCGTTGGTGACGACCTGGTTTCGGCCGAAGTGATCGCTCAGGTGGTCGGTGGTCTCCGCGAACTCCGTGACGAACTGATTGATATTGTCTTCCGCCGTCGAGTCGTCAATCGTACTGTCGTCGAGGGCCTTGTCGAGACTCTTGCGAAACTGATCCGCTCCCTGCTCGATTCGTTTCAGCAGTTGCCCGACCTCTTTGTCGTCAACGCGAGCCGTGGTATTTCCCGAGAACGTCCAGCTCTCGGCTACGCCATAGACACGCGCGAGCTGATCCAGGTCTCCCCGCAGAGCGTGCCAATCACTCTCGGCCTGAGCGTCCAGCTGGTTGCGCGTCATGAAGTCGCCGATGAGCAAAGCACGGTTGAGCACCTCTTCGACGTCGGCGGTACCCGCTCGGCGATCGTCGACTCGATCACGCAGGCGATCGGTGGCCTCCGCGAAATCCTTCACGGACTGGTTGATCTGCTCTTCCGCGCGGGTGCCGTTGATCGGGTTGCGATCGATCGCTCGATCGAAGCTGGAGCGGAAGGTATCCGTGCGTTCGTCGATGCGGCTCAGCAGGTCTTTCACCTGCTGGTCGTTCGAGCGGGAGGGTTGCTGCGCCGCCCCGGCCATGCCGCCACTCGCGAGCGCGAGCGCGGCGGCCAGGGAGG
>DAISKN010000714.1:0-3703 GCA_036820975.1 Acidobacteriota bacterium
GACCTCGATCTTCACCCGTGACGTGGACCAGGTGATGCGCTTCGTCGAGGAGGTCGAGTGCGGGATGGTGCACGTCAACGAGCCCACGATCGGAGGGGAAGCGCAGCTTCCCTTCGGCGGGGTCAAGGCCACGGGGGTCGGCGAGCGCGAGATGTCGGAGGAGGGGCTGAACTTCTTCACCGAGCTCAAGACGGTTTTCGTGAACTACTCGGGCGAATCGGGACGGCAGATGTTCCGCTGAAACACCGAAAGTGTTCCGTTTTTCGCGATCTTCCCGGATTTGTCATCGAATGTAGCCGAAGCCTCATCCGTGCCGCGGCGAATCGCGGACCGCAAATCCCCTATTTGCAGCGATTTGGTCTCGCCGCCCTCCGGCGCGCGATCTGGCCTCGTCTTTGCACTGCAACCATCCCAGAAGCGAGGGAGGTGGGTCATGGCAGAGACAGACATCCCCGGAGCGAAACGAACGAGCTGCACCGTCTGTCTCGAAGCCTGTGAAGACGGGGTCAACACCAAGACCCGCCTGAAGGCTCTCGTTCGGGACCGAACGGGCCTGCACGTGGTGAGCCGCGTATTCGACAGCCTCGACGAGGCGCTCGCCTACGCCCAGACGTTGTACCAGGCGGCGGCCTGATCGCCTTCCCTCAGCCGCGGGGAGCGGCGAAGGTGTCGATCATCAGGAAGGGATCCCCGAGGGGATAGAGCACCGGGCAGGTCGCGCCGCGCTTCAGGTACTCGGAAACGCGAGCCCGCGCCTCTTCCGGCGTTCCCGTGGCGGTGATCCCGAGGACGAGCTCGTCGGGGACGTGCTGCATCGCCTTTCTTACCTGCTCCTTCGTCGCGGGCCAGCCGAGGATCGACTGGACTTTCCGTACGGTCTCCTCGCTCACTCCCGAGGCTTTCGCAATGTGGGGCTGCTGCGCGAGGTACTGGGTGATGAGGCCCTTCGCTCCCTCGATCGCCCGGGCCCGATCGCGGTCCACGGAGCAGACGATGAGCTGGGGTCGGTCGATGTCCTCGAGCGACCTCCCCGCGCGCGCCGCGCCTTTCTCCAGGAGCTCGAGCGCCCGGTCGTTGTAAGAAGGAGGAACGCAGTAGTTCAGAAGACACCCGTCCGCGATCTCGCCGGTGAGCTCCAGCATCTGGTCCCCGGTGGCGCCGATGAAAACGGGGACGTTGCGGGGCTCGCGGCGGCCGTGGACCACGTCGAGCTCGATTCCCTGGACCCGATGGAACTCTCCTTCGAAGGTGACGTTCTCCATGCGGAGGAGCCTTCGGAAGATCTCGATCGTCTCCCGCATCGCTGCCAGAGGCTTTCGTCTCTCGATTCCCACGTTCCGCGCCAGCGGGTCCCACCAGGCGCCGATGCCGCAGATAATTCGGTTGGGCGCGAGGTCGTCGAGGGTGAGAAAGGTCGCCGCCAGAAGTCCGATGTTGCGCGTCCAGTTGTTGATGACTCCCGAGCCCACGTGGATGCGCGAAGTGACGGCGGCGTAGGCCGCCATCGGAACGACGGCGTCGCGAACCAGCCGGCTCTCCGCCTGCCACACCGCCTCGAAGCCCCGCTCTTCGGCGTACTTCGCGTAGCGGATGCAGTCGGCGAGGGGATGAGCGTCCTGGAGATAAAGGGCGACCCGGTGATTCACGAGTTCTCTCTCCGCAGCCCGCGAATCCCCTCGTCCAGTTCCGCCGCCTTCCTCTGGTGCGCGATCCACCACTCGGGGTCGCGTTGGGCGTCGAGCTCCTCGACGGTCTTTCCCTGCTGTTCGACCCAGGTGTAGTACTTGAGGTTGTGCCAACGGTTCCGGTCGTGGACCGTGCCCTCCTGGATCCAGTCGGCTCCCGCCCCGTGGAAGATCCCCGAGACCCGGGCGGTCGCCGCCGCCTCGTCCATGGGGCCTTCCTTCTTCGTGAGCCACTCCATCACGCTTCGATAGCGGCCGACGTCGTCCGTCAAAACCGTGACCAAGACGTCGTTTCTTCCGAGGCCGTAGTGCTTCGCCGTCTTGATGGCGCCGAGGAGATTGCAGACGCCGCTGATGCCGAAGATCGAACCGAGCATCGACGCGTCCTCGGACGAAACGCCGAAGCGAGTCTCCATGACCCGCCGTCCCGCCTCTTCGGTGAAGAGCTGGAGCCCCCGGACGCAGGACATGTCGTCGATGCACATGAGGGCGTCCATGTTGGATACGTGATGGATCCAGGTGACGTGCTTGTCGCCGATGCCCTGGATCTCGTGCGAGCCGTAGCCGTTCTCGTAGAGCGTCCGGCACTGGATGGGCTCGAGCCCGACGATCTTGTGCTCGGGCCAGATCTGCTTCAGGCGATCGCCGGCGGCGATGGTGCCCGCGCTTCCCATCGACGAAACGAAGGCGGCGACGCGGCCGTCGCCAATGCCTTTCTCGCGGAGCCGGGAGGCGAGCCTGGCCACGGTATTCCCCGTCACCTCGTAGTGAAATCGGTAATTTCCCATCACCTCGAACTGGTTCAGCACCCGGACGTCGGGATCTTTCCGGAGCTCCCAGGTCTTGTCGTAGATCTCCTTGACGTTCGACTCGCTCCCGCGGGTCTTCACCACCTCGGCCCCGTAGCTCTCGATGAGCTCGAAGCGCTCGCGGCTCATGCCCTCGGGAAGGACGACCAGGCTGCGGCAGCCGAGACGCCCCCCCACCCAGGCGCCGCCGACGCCGTAGTTGCCGGTGGAGGGCCACACGAGGCGGTGCTTTCGCGGATCGACCGCGCCCTCGACGATGAGCTCGGCGAGAACCGAGTAGGCGGCCCCGACCTTGTGGCTTCCGGTAGGGAAGTCGCTGCTGTAGATGGCGACGATGGGAGCGTCGACTCCCGTGATCTCCCGTGGCACCACGAAGTGGCGGACCTCGTCGTCCGCGCCGTACCAGTGGACGTTGAACAGGTTCACCGGATCGAGGGGATCGGCATCCCGCGCCGCGCTCGCGCGCCTGCGAACCTCCGGAGGCTGGGTCCAGGGCTCGCGCATCTCCGAAAGCGTGGGACCTAACGGTCGTGAGCGTTCCGAGGTCGTCATCGTCGTCTTGGTCGTCTTCGCCGGAGCTCATTATATGTTTTGCGGCGTCCAGGACTCCCGTGTCGAGCCGCCGAAATTTCCGCCATCGTTGCCCGTGGTTTACGCTATGCCAGCGGTCTGGTACACTGGAGAGGTAATCCCACCCAACCAGCGCGGGTATGAATATCGGGCGTATTGCCCTGGGGGGCGTTTGCCTGTCGCTCGCTTGCTCGGCTTCGGCAGGCGGCGCGCCGAGAATCGACCATCCCGGCATCGAGTGCATCGAGCCGGGTCGGTTTGCGGTCGTTCTCTCGGGCATCGACCCGGAAAACGACGTTCACACCGCGAAGGTGTACTTTCGCTCCAGCCTCTATCCGGACTTCTATTACGTCGAGATGACCCGCGAGGCGGATCGGTTCGTGGGAATTCTTCCTCAGGTCTCTCCCGAGACGCCCCAGGTCGTCTACTACCTGGAGGCGATCGACCGGGTGTACGAGAGCGCTCGCTCCCGCGAATTCCACTCGGACGTCGATGACTGCGACGACGATCCGGCGGCGGCCTACTTCGCTGGCTCGGACCCCGGCATCGTCGTCGGGGCCACGACGGCGGGGAGCTCGGCGCTCCCGCCCGGCTTCACCGCCACGGGTATCATCGGCACCATCACCGCAGCGGGCCTCA
>DAISKN010000715.1:0-3696 GCA_036820975.1 Acidobacteriota bacterium
GAACGGCACGACCTCGTCGAGGACCCCCGTGTCTCCCGTCGTCCGCGCGTAGTGCGCCGCCGCGTAGGGCAGCCAGAGCAGGTCGTCCGAGCAGCGGGTGCGCGTGCCCCGGCCGCTCGGCTCGTGCCACCAGTGCTGCACGTCCCCTTCGACGAACTGCCGGCTCGCGGCTCGCAACAGGTGCTCTCTCATGAGCTCCGGTCGCGAGACCGAGAGCGCCATCACGTCCTGCAGCTGGTCGCGAAATCCGAAAGCACCCCCGGGCTGGAAATAGCCCGTGCGAGCCCAGAGTCGGCAGCTCACGTCCTGATAGAGGAGCCAGCGGTTCAGGAGCAGGTCGAAGGAATCGTCTGGCGTCGTGACCCGGACCGCGTCGAGGAGCTCGTCCCACGACCGGCGAGCGACCTCCCGCGCGATCTCCGCGGCGAGAACGCTGCCGTGGCGGTGGATGAGCTTTCGCGCCTGTTCCAGATCCCTCCCCTGCCCCAGGAGGAACAGGACCGAGCGGGTCTCTCCGGGCGACAAGGTGACGGATACCTGGAGCGCCGCGCAGGGATCGATACCCGCCCCGAAACGCCTCGAGAGCGCCTGTTGCCGAAGGGCCGACGGTCGAGCGAGGGAGCCGTTCCTTCCGAGAAAAGACTGTCGGTCTCCCGTTGCCGAGGCGGGAACCTCGCTGGCATGAGCGAAGGCCACGCGCTCCCCGTGCTCCTGGTTGAAAGGATTCCTGGCCAGGACGGCTCCGGTCTGGCCGTCGAGCTCGGTGACCACGTGAGCGTTCTGGCCGGCCCGCGGCGGACCCAGCACCCACTCGTTATAGGCGACCACACTCAGACGACGAGGCACTCCGCTCTCGTTGGTGAGGGTGAGCAGGGAGAACTTCACCGGGTCCTTCGCGTCGACGAAGACCTCGTAGTTGTGACGGATGCCGTTCGCGACGCGCTCGAAGCGCGTGAGTCCCGCGGAATGGCGGATCAGGAATCGCCCGCTTGCCGAAGTGCGGCGCAAAGGACCCGGCGTCGGCGACCACGACTCCCCCGTCTCCTCGTCGCGCACGAAGAGGGCTTCGGAGGTCGGGTCGGTAACCGGGTCGTTCGCGAACGGCGTCAAGCGGTTCTCGCGGCTGTTCACCGACCAGGTATGCGCCGCCCCCGACGCCGTGATCAACGTCCCGAAGGTGGGGTTGGCGATCACGTTGGCCCAGGGCAGTGGAGTCTCCTGGTCCCCATCCAGGACGATGACGTACTCTCGTCCGTCCTCGGTGAAACCCCCGACGCCGTTCGAGAACGCGAGACTCGGTATCGTGAGCTCGGTGGACGAGTAGGACCCTCCCGCGCGGGCTGGCACCAGTTCCCCGGGTTCCGGCCACTCGGAGTGGAGACCGCCGAGTTGTTGCGCCAGCGTTCCCCGTTCGCCGCTCACGACCGCCCGCGCCACGCTCGCGAGAAGGATCCGCTCGCCTTCCGTCATCCCGTCTCCGCGAAGGAGATACGCTCCGCCGGGGCGATGCTTCCACTCCCTCCAGGGTCCATTGTCCAGGAGGGCGGCGAGCTGCGCCTGCATCTCGTCGAGATAGCTCACGGGGTGTTCGTTGAGAATCACCACGTCCGCGCTCAGGCCCTTCAGGCGCCAATACTCCTGCGCCTGCAGTACCTGGCGCACCAGCGGCACGTCGTCCTCCTCGACGACGCGGACGAGGAGGATGGGAAGATCGCCCGAGATGCCGTGCGGCCACAGGCCTTCCTGGCCGAGCGTATTCCGCTTCAGGACGTCGGGGCTCGCGCGCAGAGATCCATCGGCATAGAGAACCCTTGAGGCGAGCCGCTCGAAGAGGAGCGCTTCTTCGCTCGAGGTGCCGAGATGTCGGAGGCCACTCTGCGCGTGGGTGAAGGCCAGGGCGAAGGTCCGCGCCGCCGCGCCCGGGTCCCGGTACTTTTCCGCGAGGGCGACCGCGGTCTCCCTCGTGGGCGCCATCCCTGTGGCGAAAGCGAGCCTCACGAATCCACCGGGCGCGAGTCGAATGCGCTGGCGCAGGCTGACGATAGGATCGAGGAGCGCCCCCGTCGTACCCGTCAGCGAGCGCCCATCGAGCGCCTGAGGGTCTTCGGGCCCGCGACCCCGCCCGAGAAAGCGCGCACGGTCGGTCTCCCACTCGACCTGTCCCTGGGCTCGTCCTTCCAGGCTCAGGACGTGCACCGCCCAGATTTCCGCCTCTTCGGGAGAGCGGGGCCGCCTCCGGCAAAGCAGCGCCGCGCAATCGGGAAGGTACTCGGTCTCGACGAAGAGCTTGCCGAAGGCGGGGTGCGCCAGATCGTCGGTCGGCCGCGCGAGAACGATCTCGGCATAGCTCGTCACTTCGATCTCGCGCGGCCGATCGCTCTTGTTGGTCACCGCGAGACGCCGCACCTCGACGTCGTTCTCGGTCGATACCGCGATGTCGAGCTGGGTCGCGATGTCGTCGTCGCGGCGGTGGAAGGTCGCTTTCTCCGCCAGGAACGAGACGAAGTAGTCCTCCGGCTCCTTCGCCAGAGGCTGATAGGTCGCCGACCACACCGAGCCGCTTCTCACGTCGCGGAGGTACAGGAACTGGCTTCCCGGATCGCGGGTGGAATCCTCCCGGTATCGGGTGACGGCGCGTCCGCGGCAGAAGCTCGCGCCTCCCCCCGCGTTCGTGATCACGGCGGTGTAGTTGCCGTTGGACAGAAACAGGGCGTGGGGAACCGGCGTGTGCGGGGAGCGGTAGCGACGCACCGCGGCCGCGGGCACCCCCGTCGTCACTCGTGTTTCTTCGGCGGGGCGCGCGCGAGTCAAGGGGGCGTGTCGAGGCACCCGCTCCTGGAGCAGCAGTTCCGTCGCCTGTACCCGTAAGTCCGCGTGAAAACGCTTCACCATCACGTCGCCCAGAAGAGCGTTCGCGAGCGAGACCAGGCTCATGCCCTGATGGTGGGCGAAGAACGCTCGCACGACCGTTCCCGTCGTTTTCTTCCGGGCGCTCTCCGGCTCCTCGGATCTCGGGTGAGAGTAGTCGATGGCCTCGTAGCAGCCGTACTCGCCTCGAAGACCCTCGAGACCGAGCCGCCGAAAATTGCGCGCCGCGGACGCCGGGTCGACCATCGCGGCGAGGGCGGTGGCGTAGGGCGCGACCACGAGATCGTCGCCGAGTCCCCGCTTCAAGCCGAGGCCCGGGACGCCGAAGGCCTTGTACTGGTAGTTGTCGTTGCGGTCCACGAGACTATAGGCGGACTCCGAGATCCCCCAGGGCACCCCACGTCCCGACGCGTACCTGCGTTGGCTTCGCACCGCCATTTCGCAAGACCGGTCGAGCAGGGTTCCGGGATAGCTCCTCATTAGCAGGAGCGGCATCAGATACTCGAAGATCGTCGCGCTCCACGAGAGAAGCGTCGGGGTTCCCTCGACGCTCGTGAACAGCCGACCGAGGTGGAACCAGTGCGTCTCGGGGAGATCGCCCTTGGCGATCGCGAGAAAGCTCGCGAGCCGGGCTTCCGAGGCCAGGAGGTCGTAGTAAGACAGATCCAGCCGACCCGGTCCGTCGGCGTCCGGAAGGCGATAGCCGATGGAGAGAATCCGGCGCTCGGGGTCGTAGAGGAGTCGGAACCTCATGTCGTCAGCGAATGCGCTCGCCCGCTCCGCGAGGCTCTCGAGCCGCCGGCCCACCACGGCTTCCGGACCCGACCG
>DAISKN010000716.1:0-3685 GCA_036820975.1 Acidobacteriota bacterium
CTCGAAGGTTGCCACAGGCAGCCCGTTGATGAAGATGGCCATGTCCAGCGCGCGCTGGGCTTCGATGCCGCAGCTCGCGCTGACCACGAGCTTGGGGCGGGCGTCGTCCATTCGCGCCGCGAGCTCGTGGGACGCGAACCCTCCGAAGACGACCGAGTGCACGGCGCCGAGGCGGGCCGAAGCCAGCATCGCCATCACCGTCTCGGGCACCATCGGCATGTAGATGAGCACCCGATCCCCCTGGGACACCCCCTGGCGGCGGAGGGCTCCGGCGAGACGAGCGACTTCGTCCCGGAGCTCGCGGTAGGTGAAGGAGCGTACGGTGTCGGTGACCGGGCTGTCGTAGACGAGAGCCGTCTGATCGCCGCGCCCACCCTCCACGTGCCGGTCGAGGCAGTTGTGGCAGGTGTTGAAACGTCCGCCTTCGAACCATCGATGGAACGGGGCTCTGGAATCGTCCAGGACTTTCTTCCAAGGCTCGAACCACTGGAGTGCGGAAGCGGCCTCGCCCCAGAATCCCTCCGGGTCTTCGAGGGAGCGCCGGTAGACCGAGGCGTAGCTCAATTCCCGGGACCCTTCTTCTTCTGCAGCGCCTCCGGAGCCCGCTCGCTGTCGTGGGCGACGAGCGCGACCTCGACGGCGAACTTCACCGTGGCGGGCGTGTAGCAGACGCGGTCGTCGCAGGCCTGGTACGAGAAGGTCAACGGGATCGAGATCTTGGTATCCCGCACCCGAGGGGAGATCGTCACGTCCTTCAGGATGCGCACGCGTCCGTGGTAGACGGGAACCGTCTCCCCGATGGCTTCGAGGTGGAGCTTCTCCGATTCGGGAAAATCAGTCTCGTGGGCGAGGAGCAACGGGTTCTCGTCGATCTCGACCACCACCGGGCGATACCCCTCGACCCCGGGGGCGTAGACGTGCATCTTCGGAGGAAGGTCCAAGTCGAGCGCAAGAGTGATGCGGTTTCCGCGGCTCGCCACGTCCTGGGCGGGAAAGGCCTCGAGCTTCAAGTGGTCGGTGACCACCCGAACGCGCTTCCCCCCCGAGGCTCCGAACTCCCGGACGAGGATGCTGTCGGCGGTATAGCGCTGTCGGTGCATCTGCTCGAAATACTTGGCGCGCACGATGCCGTTCTCGTCGACCAGGAAGGTGCCCGGGAAGGGCATGCCGTAGAACTCGTGGCCTTCGGGCACGTTGTGGTTGAAGATTCCAAAAGCGCGAATGACCTTCGAGCCCTCGTCCGCGAGGAGAGGAAAGTGAAAGCCCCCCATGCGCTCACTGAAGTGGCGGAGCACGTCCGGGCTGTCATAGCTGATCGCGGCCACGCCGAGGCCCTCAGTCCGGAATTTCTCGAGCGAGCGTTCCAGCTCCACGAGCTGGGTCTTGCAGTAGGGTCACCAATCGGCCGAGCGGTAGAAGTGGAGAAGGGCTCCCCTGGGACCCTTGATCGCCTCGAAGTCCCACACCTTCCCATGCAGGTCCTTCACGCGGAAGTCCGGGATCCGGGCTCCGATCTCGACCCCCGTGCGAAAGTCGGCGTCGAGCGGGTCGTCGGTATCGAAAGGCACCTGCGCCGTGACCGCAAGGGCCAGCACCATGGAAGGCACCATCAGCATTCCCGCATCCTATACCAACTCTCGGGCATGGTATCGTACCCGCCATGGCGACCCACCCCCATCGCTACCCGGAACAAGCGGTGCTCCGGGACGGACGGAGCATACTCATCCGACCGTTCCGCCGGGACGACGCCGAGGAGCTCCACCGCTTCTTTATGGGGCTTCCCACGGAGATTCGGCGCTTCGCCTGGGACAGGATCGAGCAGCGGACGCTCGTCGAGACTTGGGCCGAGAACATCGACTACGACAGCGTGCTTCCTCTGCTCGCATTCGATCGCTCTCGCATCGTCGCCGACGCGACGCTCCACCGCCGCGAGAACGGTCCGCTGCGGCTCGTCGGCCGCATCAAGTGGCTCATCGACCCGGCATTTCGCGGTGTCGGCCTCGGCGCCCTGCTGGTGAACCTGCTCATGGACGCCGCGAGGGACCGGGGTCTCCGCCACCTGACCTGCATGCTCATCTCGGACCTCGAGCAGGACGCGATCGACGTTCTGGCCCCTCTCGGGTTCAAGGAATATCGCGTCCCCGGCTACGGCGCCGACCCCGACGGCAACGCTCACGATATGAGCAAGCTCGTCTACTCGTTCGACTGAGGACTCGGTCCCAAACGCGAGGACCTCGGAATGCGCCTCTCCATCGAGCGAGCCCGACAGGGACGAGCTTCGGCCTCCGGCTCCCGCCAGGTGCTCGAGCTCGAGGGAGAAATCGTGGGGGTCCTCTTCGAATCGAGCTCCTCCAGGTGGGCATCGTCTCGATCGGCGAAGCGAAACTGGAGTCGAACTTGGAAGCGGTGAGGCGGTTCCGGGTCGAGCTCTACGCGGAAGAGATGAAGTTGAACATCCAGGGCGCCGAGTAGTCGCCGCGGTCGGTCAAGGCGCGTCGCTTGCGACGACGATGCCCATGTCGCCGCGAGTCAAGCTTCCCACCGCGAAGATCGTGTAGGTCACCCCGGCGGCGAGGTTGTGACCGGTGGATGTGGCCACGGGCTCGTCCGTCCCCGCGCGACGGATCTGGAAATCGTAGCGTCCGGGAACGACCCCCGTCGCATCGCTGGTGTCGAGATAGGCGACGTCCTGGAACAGCGTGGGCCCGTTCAGAATCACCAGGTCGAGTGCGGCCGGAAAGTCGGGAATGCTGTTGGTCATCGCGACTCCGGCGCTCGAGGAGCTGTCGATTCGATCGTCCTCGAGAACGGCGACCTCGAAAGCGGAGAGGCCGACGAGCGCCACCGTGACCGCTTCGGAGCCGGAGAGCGCGACCGAGGCTTCCGCGAGTGCGGCACGGCGGCTCCCGACGGGGAAGAACTGCACGCGAAAGTCGCCGGGGCTCAACTCCACGTACTCGCTGACTCGGGGATAAGGGACGCCGGTGATCGTGCTGTTTCCGCTCGCTCCGCTGATTACGACGTCGACGGTGCGCGCGTCGAAAGCCAGGGACGCGGCCCGCAGGAACGCGCTCGCGGACGACGGCGGCGCCGTGGTGGTCGTCGTGGTGGAGTTGCTGCCCGTGGGAGTGTCGTCGTCGCAGGAAGTCAGAAGGACCGCCAACGCGAAGATCGTCAGGGGGGAAGACGCGCGGCCGCCGACGCCAAGTCTTTTCTTCATGAATGCACCTCTCGGGAAGTTTTCGCGCGCGAACCTTTCCCAGGTTAGCGAAGCTGGTCCGGTGCCACCATCGGGCCTTCGTTGTAGGAGTCCTGAGATAGGACGGAATCGCCGAGCGTCAGGGCAGAGGGAAGTCCACGGCATAGATGACGCCCGCATCCGTTCCGACGTAGATCATGAGATCCCGGAGGTCGAGAGACGGGCTTCCAACCACCGTGTTCGACTCTCCCAGAATCACGAATGTCGGGGGAGGGGGAGGCGGTGTCCCGGCAACGTCGAACTGATAGAGCCTCCCGGCGTCGCCTCCTACGATGAGGTAGTGAGAGTCGGCGAGGAACAGCGGTACCGAGGGAGAGGGAACCGATGCGCTCCAGTTGAGGGAGGCCGAGGTACCATTGTCGGAGATGGACCAGACCTTCCCGGTGGTCGTGAAATAGAGCCGGTTGGTGCCGAACTCGGGCCAGA
>DAISKN010000717.1:0-3677 GCA_036820975.1 Acidobacteriota bacterium
GCGGCGCTCACGCCGTCTCCGTGCATCTTCGCGATCTTCTGCGACAGGTCGCGCAGGTAGGCCTGGAAGTAATCGACCTTCTCCCTCTCGCGGAACGCCTGGCCGTGCCCGGGGAGGACCACCTCGAAGTCGAGCGACTTCAGCTCCTCCAGAGTATCGGCCCACTCCTCGAGGTAGCCGTCTCCCATGTAGGACAGACCGGCGGTGAGCAGATCGCCGGTGGCGACGACTTTTTCCCGCGGGAGATACACGACGACGTCGCCCCCGGTGTGCCCGCGCCCGAAATACAGCAGCTGAATTTCCCGGCCGCCGCGAAAGAGCGTCATCCGCTGCGAAAGCGTCGTCGTGGGCGGAGTGACTTCGATGGCGGCGGTCGCGTCCCGATAGTGCTTCTGGACCGCGATGTTCTTCTCGAGCTCTTGCGCCCTGGTCTGGTCGGAGGCGTCCCGGGCGGCCTTCAGGTCGGCTTCCAGCTTCGCGATGCTCGCGGGGAGACCGCCGACGAAGAGGTCCCACGAGCGCCCGTTCTTGGAGCCGCCGGCCACGAGCTTCTCCCGGGTGAACTCGTGCCCGATGATCTCGACCCCTTCCGGGAACACCTGGTTTCCGTGCGCGTGATCGAAATGGAAATGCGTGTTGACGACGTAGCGCACCGGCTTGTCGGTGATGTTCTTCAGCTCTTTCAGGAGCGCCCAGGCCGCCGCGGGCGTGATGTGGGAGTCCACGATCAAGACGTCGTCCTCGTTCACGAAGATCGAGCCGTTGCAGCCGACGGAGAGGTTTCCCGTGCCCACGGCGTGGTAGATCCCCGGCTGGATCTCCTGAAAAGTGAAAGCCTCCCCCTCGTAGACGGCACCCGGGGGCGCGGCCGCGGATGGCGCCGGCGGCTCGGTTGCCGGTTGCGCCTGGGGCTCCCAGCACGAGATTCCGACGAGCGGGACCAGGAAGAAGGGGAGCGCGGAAGCGAAACGGCGCAACGTTCTGGACGGGCTCAATATGACCTCCGGGTGAAAAAGCTCAGGTACTCTGGAACTGACGCTCGACCCCCTCGGGAGCGCCCGACCACTCGCAGGTGACGATCGTGCCCTTCTCCGGCGCGGGGCGGACGTCGAAGATCGCGTCGATCATGCGGGCGCGGTACCGCATGATGTGAAGACCCATTCCCGCCAGGCTCCCTTTCTTTCGCGAGGATTCGCGGTTGGACGCGATTCCGATGCCGTCGTCCATCACCGTGAGCCGGCGGCGACCGTTCACGCTCGAGAGGTCGATGACGATCCGCGTCGGGCGCGCGTGGCGCAAGGCGTTGCTGACCGCCTCCTGAGTGATGCGATAGAGGTGAAGGGCTTCGGCGCGGCTTCCGATCAGGACCCTCCGGTCCGAACGAAAGACGCAGCGGACCCCGTGCATTCGTTCGATGCCGCGGGCGAGGTCCTCGAGGGCGGCCTCGAGCCCTCCGGCCTCGATCTCGACCGGCGCCAGCCCGCGCGCGAGGCTCCGGGTCTGAGAGAGCGCGTCCTCGACCAGCTTCTCGATCTGGCTTGCCTGCTCGGCCGCGGGGATCGCTTCCCTCTCGAGCTGTTTCTGCAGGACCTTGCAGAGCAGGGCGATGCCCATGAGCTGCTGCGCGATTCCGTCGTGAAGATCGTGGCCCAGGCGCTCCTGCTCGCGGTTGCTGATCTCGAGGATCTCCTTCTGGAGGCGCTTCTGTTCCGTGACGTCGCGAACGACGACCAGGACCTCGTCGTCGGAGCTGGGGGCGAACCTGGCTTCGAAATCGCCGCTGCAGCCGTCCAGGGGAAGTCGATACTCGATCGCCTGGACGACCCCGGTCGAGAGTGTCCGCTCGATGGAGCTCTGGAACATGTCGCCCAGCGCGGGCCCCAGCACCTCCCGGACGTTCGCCCCGAGAAACACGCTCGGGGGACGATAGAGGCTGGTGTTGGTCGCAGCGTAGTAGTCGACGAACATTCCCCACCGGCTCATCCGGAACATCAGGTCGGGCATCGCGCTCAAGAGTGCCCGGGTGCGGACCTCGCTCTTTCGCAGCTCGTCTTCCGCGCGCTTGCGGTCGGTTACGTCCTCGGTAACCCCCGCGAGCCGATAGACCTCGCCCGCCTCGTTGCGGATGGCAAACCCGCGAGTCCGAAGCCAGCGCACCTCTCCGTCGGGCCGGATGATGCGATAGTCGAGCTCGAAGTCGCTCCGTTCGTTCGTGACCACCTCGACCATGCATTGACGATCTTCGGGATGTATCGCGTCGAGAAACGAGAGAGGGCTGCGGTAGAGGCTCTCCGCCGTCAGTCCGAATATCTCTTCGTATGCGGGGCTGACGTAGTGCATCTCCGAGCCGCCGGGGGCGGCGATCCAGAAGACTTCGGTGATGCTCTGCGTCAGCTGGTCGAGACGGAGTTCCTTCGCGCGAAGCTCGTCCTCCGCGGTCTCGAGGCTCCGGACGAGCTTCTGCATCGATTCGACGGCTGCGACCTCGCGGCGGTGGGAACGCACCAGATGGAGGCAGATCGCGCTCAAGGGTACGAGCGAGCTCAGAACCTTGAGCGCGTGGGCGCTGAAGAAGTTCTCGTCGTAGAGCGCCGACGTGCCGAGGACGAAGTGGAGACCCACGCCAGCTTCGGGGATGCTCGCGAGCAGAAGCGCCTTCGCCAGCAGGCTCGGGCGTCGCCGCAGTACGGGGTAAAAGACGGCGCCCGAGATCAGAACGAGAAGGAGCGCCGGCCGGTCCCAGGGTCTGCTCGAATAATCCCCGGGCAGCGTGCGGGGGATCGTCTCGAATAGCAGGCTCCACAGGACCGCGGCGGACGCGACCGCTCCCAGCGACGTCAGCGCCAGGAGCCACCCCCAGGAGAGCCGGCGGTTCTCCCGATGGAAGTAGAGCAGGTAGCAGGCTCCCGATATGAGAACCAGCGCCCGAAACAAACGTCCCACCGTGCCCGACCATTGCACGAAATCCTCGAATCGTCCGGAGTGGCCCAGGAGCCCCGAGGTCGTCATGGTGTGGAAGGAATCGGAGATTCCCGCGAGCAGTGCGGCGAGGGTGATGATGAAGACCAGGGGATCCGGCCGCGCGTTCCAGGCGAGGATGCCGAGTCCGAAGGTGAAGAACGCGAGGCAGACGCAGGTCCACTCGAGTAGGCTATGTACCAGCCCCGCGGAGGCGCCCACCTCGACGAAGAGCCCGAGGGTCTTGAGGAGAAACGGGACGGGCGTAAGGAGCAGTACGGCGACGACCAGACTCCGGGGCAGCGCTTCGTCTGCCGGGCGGGCGGAGGATGCTGATACGGACATAAAGTTCACTCGGCGCGCATCGCCCAATGATAATGCGCCCGGGCTCGGGAGACGATCTCCGGCAGGTCCTCGACCAGGAGATAACGCTTCTGGATCAGCCGAAGCGCGGAATCGGTGATCGCTCCGACGTAGGCCATCTCGCTCTCGTAACGCTCTTCGACAGAGGGCCTGGGATCGGAAGCGCGCTCGCGATCCGCCAGAGCCCGCGGGAAGGGGAGGTAGGATCCGATCTCGCTCGAGAGCCGGTCCGGCGCTCCGATCGAGGGATGGCGGTAGCTCCAGCCGGTGTGGGTCGCGAGCGGAACCTCGATCTCGGGGAGCCGGATTCCGCCGCGGTCGTTGCCGGCCTGGTCGACCGTCGGGACCAGCACCCC
>DAISKN010000718.1:0-3673 GCA_036820975.1 Acidobacteriota bacterium
TTCCGATGAAGGTCGTACAGTGCCGGCACGAGCTTGCGGCTCGCGAGGTCGCCGGTTGCGCCGAAGATGACGAGGCTCGTCACGGGCTCGGTCACGACGCCTCGCTCACACTCTTCGCTTCACCGCGTGTCCGCCGAATTGGTCGCGCAGCGCCGCCAGAAGATCGCGTCGGCAACCGTCCGGCGACCCTCGCCGCTGTCCGCCACTACGCCCCGTATTCCCTCGAGCCCGGGGTTCCCTGAGGACCTTCGCCGTCAAGTCGAGAAGCCACGAACGAACCGCGCGCGCCGTAATGCTGGCGCCAATCTTCCCCAGACCCACCGTACCCAGCTTCATTCGTCGCCCCTTCCCCAGGACGGATATTTCGACCGATCCAACCCGACAGACTCCCAGAGGAACAGAAAGTCCACCGGCGTTCGACCCTCCTGCTCCGCCCGCTCACGTTCTCCGATCTCGTAGCTCCGGAGAAGCTCCACGACGTCCTCGAGGCCGGCTTCTTCCAGTATGGCCTCGCGCGGAGTTCGACCCTCGAGGAGCGGGAGGGGCTCGTCGGCCCATCGAGCATGGATCTGACGGTAGATTTGCCGGACGAGCCCGGTCCGCTCTTCGGGCGGCACTCCTTCGAGGGGTTCGTCCTCGGCGATGTGCTGCGCGCTCCGGTGCCGCTCCTTCCAGAGATGCCGGGGATCGAGCGTTTCCCTGCCGAGGCGAGTCACCGCATTTCCGGCGAGCTCCAGAAGGCGCTTCTCGCCCTCGTCCGCGAGCGCCACGGTTCGAGCGTCGAGGTGAACCCGATCGTCCGTGGAGCGGCGCACCATCCACTTCGTGCGGCGGACTCCATCGGCATCGTCCACGACCCATTCGAACGTCCCCTCATCGGCGTCGATCTCGACCCCCGGCTCGGCCGAGAGCGCCTCGACCAGGCGCTCCCAACTCTCGAGACGATAGTCGACGGTGGTGAGCGCGATCGGCTCGCCGGTGGAAGCATCGATCATGTCCGGCGGCGGGCCCACCAGGAGTCCGAGCCACGTGTCGACGACCACCTCCGAGATCCAGTCGGCGTCGACCCTGCCACTCGCGTCTCGAGGCCCTTCCAGGATCTCGCGCGTGATCCCGAGGTAGGTTTGCCGCGGGAAGCCGTACATCGCTCCACTGAGCACCGGAGGGTTCAGGGGGATCACCCGGGTCGCCAGCGCGTCGCCGCTCTGGAGCTCGCGGGAGGCGGTCTTCTCGAGAACGAAGAGCTTCCGGGGAGCGGGGTCGCTCTTCGAGGTCAGCCAGAGCCCTCGTCCCGGCTCGCTCTCTACGACCTCGTAGAGATCGAGAGCGCTGCTCCCCAGAAGCTCCAGATATCGCCGCTCGGAAGGCTCGAGCTCCGGACCCTCTTCGAGGATCATATCCATGAACCGCCGCGGCTCTTCCTCGTCTTCAGGCTCCGTTTCTCCTTGGGCGAGAATCCACTCCAGCGAGTTGATATGGAACATCTCGAAGAGATCTTCAGGAAGATCGCGAACCTCCTCGAGCTGCGCGTCCTCGAGAACTCCGCAATAGACGTTCTCGATCGCACCGTGAACCTGCTCGCCGTGGTGATTCACGAGCCAGGCCAGGGCCTTCTCGGCGGCGCGATCCGGAGCCCTCTCCTCGCGCTCCCGTGCCTCGTCCCCGGCGAGGCAGCAGACCTTGTACTTCTTCCCGCTACCGCAGGGACAGGGACTGTTGCGACCGGGCTTCGACATTCGGCCTAGAACGAGTCTCTTGTCACCACAAGCTCTATATCGTCGCGGCTGAGGGAGCCGATGGCGTAGACGGAGTAGTTCGCTCCCGCGGACAAGCCCTGCCCCGAGATCGTCGCCAACTCTTCCGCCGTGCCTCCGCGCCGGAGCTCGAAGCCGTAGACCCCGGGAATGAGCTCCGCGATGCCGCTGGTTTGAAGGTACCCGATGCCTCCGAAGAGTCCGGGGCCGCTCTGGATCGCGAGATCGAACGGCGCCGGGAAATCGGGAACGGTATTGACCATCTTCAACCGCGCCCGATCGGAGCGGGTCGATCGCTCCTCGAAGATGGTGACCGTCGAGAAAGACAGGCCTACGATGGCGATGGTCGCCACCTGGTTCGACGCCAGGGTGACGCGGGTTTCGATGAGGGCCGCGCCCCGGTCTCCCTCGGGGAAGAACTGGACCCGGTACTCTCCGGGATCGAGTTGGGCGTAGGGGCCAAAGCCTCCATAGTCGATGCCGGTCGCGACCGCGGCGCCGTTGACCACGAAGTCGACGCTCCGGGCGTCCTCGGTGAGCTGGGCCCCGCGAAGGTACGCTTTCGCCGACGTGGCGGGGACGGTGGTCGTGGTGCTCGGCGGCTCGCTCCCCGTCGGCGGCGGGTCGTCGTCACAACCGGCGAGCAGGAGAGCGCAGTAAATTGGCAAGGCACGGAATGAAAATAGTCGTCTTCGCATGAAATAGACCCTCGTTCGGGCGGAGCGCGCGTACCGCGGAACCGTCCTATGCTAACCGGAGTGTCGAGCGATCCCAAATGAGGCGGGGCGGGAAATGGTGCGCCCTAGAAGATTCGAACTTCTGACCTACAGATTCGTAGTCTGTCGCTCTATCCAGCTGAGCTAAGGGCGCTAAAGATGATCACGGTGAGACCCATCATGCTAGCAAGCAGCCGGCGGGGCGTCAAGGCACGCTCGAATTGCGGAATCGGAACTCCTGCTTGCCCTCGTCTCCCTCGACTTCGGCCACGAGCGCGCCGTCGTCCAGACGATAGCGGATGGTCTTGGGGTGGTCGTGCCGCGGGTTCTCGAAGACGGCCTCGCCCGCGGACGTTCTCGTCAGCTTGAAGTCGGTCGGCGGTCTTCCGTTCGGCTGCGCGACGTAGAATACGCCGTCCTCGCGAGCCTCGATCCTGAGGAACTCGAAGGCGACCGTCTTCCCCGAGACGATGGTGCGGGAAACCCCGAGCATCGTGCCGCCGGCGGCGTCGGTCCAGCGCTCTTCGATCGTGGCCTTACCGGACTCGCCCCTCCAGTTTCCTTCGAGGAAACGAACTCCCTCGAGATCCGACGAGGGAGCCGCGAAAGCGCTTACGACGAAACCGAGCCAGAGTTTCATGGTCTTTCCTCCTTGGGCGCCTCATTTTGAAGCGCGCTCAGGAGCTCGTATTGTACGAACCCGACAGCCTCCGGCGCCGCGTGAAGACCCGCGTCAACGCGCTCTCGTTGGTGAAGAGTGCCGAGGGGCTCCGACCGGTGATGCTCTTGAACTCGCGGATGAAGTGGGACTGGTCGTAGTAGCCGCAGTCGAGCGCGAGGTGCGCCCAGGGGCGCTCATCGAGGAAGGCTCTGCGAAAGACGCTCTGGAACCTCAGGACCTTCGCGAACCGCTTCGGCCCGAGACCCACGCGCTCGCGAAACCTTCGTTCGAGCTGGCGGGTCCCCACTCCCATGCCGGCGGCAAGAGCATCGACGGAGATCCGCCCTTCCGCTCGAACGACGCTCGACACCGCTCGCTCGAAATCGCGATCCGGGGCCGCGGCGTTTCCGAATCGCGCCGTGAGGACGGTGTCCAGCGCCTGCTTTCGTTCTTCCGTGGAGCTCTCGCTCCCGAGCCTGTCGTGAAGGGCGGCCAGGTCCTCCAGAGGCATGAGCTCGTTCGCGAGCTCCGCCATGGGGAAC
>DAISKN010000719.1:0-3671 GCA_036820975.1 Acidobacteriota bacterium
GCAGGCCCTCAACAGTTCGTCGCTCAGAAAGGAAGCGGGTGCAGTCTCGTCCACCCAGCTGGGCTCTCCTAACTCGGCAAGATCCTCAAGCTCCGCTATCCAGAAGTGCGTCGTACGGGTGCAGCGACTGGTCCAAAACGGCGGCCGCGGGCCGGAGTCGGCGGCCACCAGCCCGAGAAAAGACCGGATTGCGGGTACTTCTTCACTGGACGCGTAGACCAGGTACTCTTCTCCCACGGCGAACGAATACAGGCAACCGGAACCGGAGCCTACCTCGACCGTTCCTCGAGCGACCCCTTTCCAGGCTCGCGAGACTCGCATGGTGTAACCCCACGCCATGGGGATGCCTTCCGTGGAGAGGCCGACGTCCCTCGTCGAAACGACCACGCCGAGGAAAACGGCGTCGCTCTCTTGGAGCGCCGCCTTCGGAGAAAGCTGCCGCGAACAACTGCAGGGGAGTCCGGGACGTGCGGTAACAAAGAAAGCGAGGAAGACTATCTGGGCAAGCCGGCGCGACGTCATGCTTCAGCTCGTGATATTTCTAACGGAATGATAGAGGCTTTGCACGAGATTCCGCAACCGGAGTAAAGCGGGTTCTCAGACACGCCTCGCCTCGAACGCAAGCTCGCCGGCGAAGCCCCGGCGGACGGAGACGCGGTGGTTCCCGTCCCCGATTCCGGAACGGTGGCGGTTGGTTAGGCCTTGGGAGTGGGGCTTCCCACAGCAGTTCAACTCCTCTTCGAGAAGGTCCGGGAGTAACGGCAGCCCTTTCAAGTCCGGCTGGGCAGTTCGCTTTCGCGATATGTTCATTATTAAGGAACACGGTATTATTCTGCACCTCCGGCTAAGGGTGCCTCCTGTGTCCTTGCTGGCCTGCAGGTGTCACCGCCTTTCGCCCCTTTGCCGCGTCTCAGGTGAGCGCGACGCGGAGCATCTGCATTGCGGCGTCCGACTTGACGGCTCGAGCCTGTCGCTGAGCAGAAAAGAGCGCGTTCGAATGGAATAGACTTAGCGTGTAAACTGTATATCAGCGGGATGGAGACGACGTGATCCGCTCGAGGATTCTTGTGACCGGAGTGCTCGCTTGGGCGCTCTCCGTGTCCTGCACCGACCTCAACGATCCGCCGCCGGCATCCCCGACGGTGCCGGCCGTGGGGCAAACACAATACGAGATCGCGGGCCGCTGGGACGGCATTACGGAGCAGGGGCGTCCCATTCGCTTCGACGTCCGGACCCAGGAAGCCCTGGGAAACCCTCTCTACCACGCCAACGTCATCCAGGGAAAGATTACGCTCCATCACGATTGCTCCGGCGGACGGCTCGTCCTGGAGCTCACGGGATACGACACCGAGGTCCGAGGAGACACGTTCTCCGGCACCGCCATCTGGCGACGCGACGAGCCCACGAAGTACTACACCGGCACGCTCACCGTCTCGGGGAGATTCATCAACGGAGAGGTCGCAAACGGGGGTTTCGTCAACAGCGTTACCGACAAGTACTCGGACAACCTCGGCGTCTGTGGTCCCTCGAGCGGTAGCTGGTCAGCCCGGCGAGTTCCTTGAGCTCCATCTCGCCGTAGGCGGCCGCTCCCTCCACGAGCCGCCGTCGAGAGGGCGGCCCGGGCTTCTGCGGTCCGAGGCGGATTACAATCCCTTCGTTCGATGAAACGAGCTCTTCTCTTCGCTCTGATCGCCCTCGTCGGGATCGAGGTCGCCTGGCAGCTCGCTGCGCTCGTCACACGGAACCTGTCCGCGCGCTCCTCTGCATCCGCGCCACGCGCGGGAGCCCTCACGATCCTGTGCGTGGGCGACTCGCACACCTACGGCGCTCCGCTCCCGGAGCCCGAGAGCTACCCCTTCCAGCTCGAGCGCAGCCTTCGCAGCACGTACGAGCGGGACATCCAGGTCGTGAACCTGGGCGTGCCGGGCATGAACACGCCCATGGTGGCGAATCGCCTCGAAAGCCAGATCGCCCGACTCCACCCCGATCTCGTCATCGTCTGGGCGGGAGTCAACAGCTTCTGGAACGGGACCGAAACGGAGAGCTGGGAGGGCCGGATGAACGCGCTGCGCGGCTGGCTCTTCCGGCTCCGCACGGTGCGCTTCGCCGCCATCGTCTGGTTCAACCTGACGGGCTTGGCGCATGCGCGTGCCGAGCTCCTGGAGTGGGTGGGAGACCGCACTACCTGGCAGTTCGGCGAGGAGCGCGTGGTGATGGACAAGATGGATAGGGGCGAACCGGCTCAGCTCTCTGAGGAGCGCGTGCGGAACGGCTTGAGGTTCGACTACACGCGCATGATCCTTACGGCCCGCTCGTACGAGACACCCATCCTCTTCGTCACCTATCCGTACGAGGCGGGGATCTTCCGCACTGCCAACGATACGATGCGAGCCGTGGCTGCCGAGCACGGTGTCGAGGTGATCGTCACCGAGTCCGCCCTCGAGCGGGCTCGCTTGGACGGCTTCACCACCGACGAGCTCGTCGTCGACGCGTCGGGTCCGCACCCCCGCGAGATCCTCTACCGCTACATCGTCGAGCAGATGCTTCCGGAGGTCAAAAGACTCCTTGAACTGCGGCAGCCGAGCGGACGGCGTCACTCGTCGCTCAGCGCATCGACTCCCCACGGACGTCCAGCTCCGTTTTGATTCAGGTCGAAAGCGCGCGGCCGCTGAGGGCTGCTGCAGTCGAGGCCTCGCCACGAAACAGCTCCAGATGCGGCTCGGCGCGCACTTCTTCTCCTGAAAGGACGCGGGGCGCCGGACCCGAAGCGCTCGGCGTTTCTGTACCTTCCGTTTGCCGTCCAAGGAGGATTTCTTCTATCCTTGAATCCTAAGGTGAGAAAGCCAGCGACGCGCTCGAGGGCCAGCCTCGAGAACGGAGGATGTTTGCGCCTCGAACCGGCACGACGGACGCGGAAGGGGTGAAAACGATTCCTATCCGGTCACTGGTGAGTCGGCTTTGAAACACGGACAAAGATTGCCGGGCAACGGGGATCTCCGCGCCGGCCGGCGCGCCCATGCGAAGAATGTTCGCGACCCCCGGACCAGCGCCCTCATTGCCTCGGCCGCGGCGTTCGCGGATCGCTCGGCGGGCGAGCCCACGACCGCCGATGACGAGCGCGAGGAACGAGGGGGCGCCGAGCCCGGTTCGCTCGACGAGGTCCCGCGGGAGTTAGACGCTCGAGACGAGCGCATTCGCGAGCTCTCTGAATTGCTCCGAGAGCGTGAGGAGCGTATCGCCCGTCTTTCAGCGACCCTTCGCCGCCGCGAGCAGCAGATGAGCGCCCTCCGGGAGGACCTGAAACTCCACGGCCTCCGCGTGAGCAAGTTCCGGGAAGAGGCTCAGGAGGCGGACGCTCTGCGCGAGCAAGTCCGGGTGTTCGCGAACAGCCGGTCCTGGCGCTTCACCGCTCCGCTGCGCGCCGCCGGACGGGTGGTTCGCCGCATTCGCCACTTCCTCTCCGCCGAACGGTCGTTTTTCCTCCGCAACGGCGCTCGAAAGAACAAGAGGCGCGAGACTCGGGAGCCCGCTCCCCCCCTGAGCCGCCTCTTCCCCCCGAATCAGATCTACGCCACCCGCTTCGTGGCGAGCGACTCCGCGCCCCTGGAAAGCGGCCGCGCCTCCGAGGTGCGCGCGTCAAGCGTGAGGTCCTTTCCGATCGCTTCCTCCGC
>DAISKN010000720.1:0-3665 GCA_036820975.1 Acidobacteriota bacterium
TGAACGCGGCATAGTAGTGCGTCGCCATCTCGTCGGGCGCGACTCGCCGCAGCCCGCCGATAGCTTTTCGAAAGAGAGCCAGGTTCTCGCTCCGCAGCGACGCCGCCGCGACGATGGAGAGAGCGCTCGGCTCGTCGGGAAGCATCTCGACGAGCCGTTCCGCGAGCCGGTTCGCCTCCTGGAGCTTCGCCGGGTCATCGAAACGAAGGAGCGCATCGACGACGGCGCTGAGGTTGTATCCGTGCTCCTCCACCAGGAGCGCGCGACGAGCGAGGGCGAGCCCCTCGTCATTATCGGCTACGACGTAGGACCGCCGTCTCAAGGCGTGAGCGAAGTCCGGCGCGAGATCCAGCACCTTCCCGTACCCTGAATCGGCGGCTTCGTTATCGCCGCGGTCCATGGCCTCCGTCGCCGCCTGGAACTCGGTGACCGCGCCGGGAGCGACGGCAGCGAGCTCCTCCAGGATTTTCGACTCTTCCTGCGGGTCGCGCTGGGCGCTCGCGAGCGAGGCGAAGAGGGCAAAGGTACAGGCTAGAAGCGACGTCCGGCTCGTCATCGATACCTCGCCTTCCGTATTCAAACAAGTGTAACAGCTCGACGCCAGTACGAAAAGCAGGACGACGCCCGAGAACGCTCCTCGATCGCTCGAGGAAGATGTATTCTTGAGCGCCTAGGGAGAACGAAGAATGCGAACGTCGAAATGGATCATGAGTATCGCAATCGCAGCCGCCGTGGCGACGAGCGTGGCCGCGATCGCGCAGGCGACGAACCCCCGCTTCGGCCGTTGGAAGCTCAAATCGGACGACCCGCCGCCCGCCTCGAACATCATGACCTACGAGCCCTACGGCGACGGCGGCATGACGGTCACCGTCGAGGCCACGAACGCGAAGGGCGAGAAGCGAAAATGGGGCTACGTGACGATGTTCGACGGGAAGTACCAGCCCATGACCGGCGACACCACGACCGAAGAGACGGCGGTCGAGGTGGTGGATGCCCGCACCAACAAGATCATGAACAAGACCGGTGACCGCGTGAACGTAATCATCAACGTTCTTTCCGAAGACGGAAACACCATCAACAACGAGTATCGGAACGTCGACGAGAACGGCAAGGTGACCGTGACCCATGCGGTCTACGAGCGAATCGAGTAGCGGCCCTCAGAACTCCTCGAGACGCGAGTAGAGCTCCCGCCGGACGTCTTCGTAGTCTTCGGAACCGATGAGGTTCGTCATCTCGTTGGGATCGGTCTCGAGGTCGTAGAGCTCGTCCATACCCTCGAGCTCCAGGTAGTGAATCAGCTTGTGCCGCTCGGTGCGGACCGCCTCGTATCCCATGTTCACGATGCGGGGAAACACGATGTCGCTGTAGTACTCGACGAAGAACAGGTCGCGCCAGCCTTCGGTCTCGCCCCGGAGGAGCGGGACGAGCGAACGCCCGTCGAGAGGCTCCGAGGCGACCCCGCCCAGTTCCAGAAGCGTCGGCGCGAGATCGATCGTGAGCGCCATGGGCTCGATGAGCGTCCCCGGCCGGGCGACGGAAGGATACCGAACCAGGAGGGGAATGCGGAGCGATTCCTCGTACGCGAGACGCCGCTCCTCGGAGAGCCCATGCTCGCCGTAGAAGAATCCGTGATCGCTCGTGACCACCACCACCGTGCTCTCGAGCTCCCCTCGCTTTTCGAGAACTTCCAGCATGCGCCCGAGGCCTTCGTCGACCGCCAGGAGCATCCGGAGGCGATCGCGAATCGCCCCATCGGGGAAAACGGTCCCGGGACCGAGCGGGGGCAGGCCGTCGATCGCGCGTTCGAGCGCGGGTTTTCCCTCGGGCGGCACTCCGTAGCTCGGACGGCGCGGGATTTCGGCATCGC
Organism: Acidobacteriota bacterium; assembly: GCA_036820975.1. Lineage (GTDB taxonomy): Bacteria > Acidobacteriota > Vicinamibacteria > Marinacidobacterales > SMYC01 > DAISKN01. Next base: position 1,868 of record DAISKN010000720.1, read on the forward strand.
CGTAGAGCGTGCGGTGGCGCTCGGCCGGAATGAAACCTCCCTCCCCTATCGGGGTGGAGCTTCCGTCGTCGTGCTGGATGATGTTCGGGTGAAGCGCCTTGTGCGCGAAGAACAGGAGGAACGGTTCGTCCCGATCGCGCGACAGGAACTCCACCGCGCGATCCGTCAGGAGGTCGGTGACGTAGCCCTCGACTTTGCGGGTTTCCCCGTTCTCGTGCAGGTTCGGGTCGATTGCCTCCCCCTGCCCCTTCATGCTCACCCAGTAGTCGAATCCCGGCCTCCGGGTCTCGTCGTTTCCCATGTGCCACTTGCCGAGAAACGCGGTGTCGTAGCCCGCGGCGTCGAGAAGGCGCGGAAACGTCTGGAGCTCGTGGCTCCGCTCGCTCCGGTTCGTGTTGTCGGTGATGCCGTTTCTCCGGGCATAGAGGCCGGTGAGGATGTTGGCGCGGCTGGGCGAGCAGAGCGGAGTGGTGGCGAAGGCGTTCTGGAACCGGGCCCCCTCACGGGCGACGCGGTCGATGTTCGGCGTCTGGACGAACGGATGGCCGTAGGCACCCACGTCGTCCCAGCGGAGATCGTCGACGACCACCACGAGGAAGTTGGGCCTCTCGTCGGCCTGGCGGCAGTGGACGAGACCGAGAACGGAGAAGAGCAACGCCGTTCGACAATATCTCTTCATGTCGCGCCTTATATCAGAGATTCGGCGGCGAGACGGCCTCATCGCCGCGGGGATACCCAGGGAAGCGGGGCGCGGAGGATCACCGGAGGCTGCAGTCGATCGAGGACGAGAGTCCCGTCGTCCCCCACGAAACGATACTGGCTGTTCGCGACGTAGTAGAGCTCGGCGCCCACCCGAACTCCCAGCGTCGGCTCATCGAAGCTCGGATGCCCCCTCTCGAGCACGGTGACTTCCTCCACTCGTTCGAAGGAGGGATTCAGGCGATGCCGGGCGACCCGGTGCGGCCGCACACCGTTCTGGATCCCGACGAGACTCCCATCCGCCCAGACGAGCCCGTCGATTCCGGTCACGACGGCGTCTTTCGGCGCATCCAGAAGGCGGACAGCGCCGTCGGCGATTTCGACCCGCGCGATGCCTTGCGTGTAGTCGGCTACGAAAAACGACAGCCCGTCCGGTGACCATGCTATGCCCTGGGGCGAAACGAGAGGACCGACGTCCACGAGAACGCGGAGCGCTTCGGCGCCCCCGGAAAGGAGATAGATACGCCCGGTGTACGGGTCGGAGACCGCGACTTCGCCTTTCGGCCCCACCGCGAGGTCGCTGAAGTGCGCTGCGGGTGAGAGAAGCGGCGGCTCTACCTTGCGGAGCAGCTTGGAGCTCGCGAGCTCGAGCTCGGCCACGAACGAGCGGCCCTCGTCCTCGTCGCGAAAGCCTTCCATCTGCGGCGAAGCGTGGCTCGACGCCCAGAGGACGTTTCTCTGCGGGTCGACGCCGAGCGCCACCACGGAGTAGAAGCCGTCCCGCCCCGACTCGAGGAAATCGCTCACCGCGCCGTCCCTCGAGACTCGAACGATCTTGCGATGCCGGGCGCTGCTCACGAAGAAGTCGCCCGTCTTCGGATCGTGGGCGACACCTTCGGTAATGAGAGTCTTGTCGGGGAGAGTGAACGCGACCGCGCTAGAGCCGACTTGCTCGTCGAGGGCCGCCATCTTGCGCACCACCGCCTGGAACTCCGGTGAATCCCTCAGCGACTCGAGGTCGGGATCGTCGTTCAGGTCGAAGACCACGCCTCTCGAGGCGAGCCGGTCGAGGGTCGAAATCGCCTCGACCCCGGCATCG
>DAISKN010000721.1:0-3640 GCA_036820975.1 Acidobacteriota bacterium
AGCGTTTCCGCGGCGATGCGGCGGCTCGAAGCCGGAAGCCAGCGCTCGGTGTAGAGGTACCAGCCGGCGGCTCCCATCGACAGCAGAATCGCGGCGGCCGCTAGAAAAGGCATCCAGTCGAAGAGAGAGCTTCCCGGGCGCGTGGCCGAAATCGCCGGGCGAAGCCGTGCCGCGGCCTCGGACGGAGGGCGCTCGGGGATCCGGGCGAGCTCCGCCTGCTCCTCGCTCGAGGCGGGACGATCGGCGCGCACAATCATCGAGAGGGTCTCGACGCAGTCCGGGCACTCGTCGAGGTGAGAGTCGACTTCGCGCTTCCGGCGGCGCGAAAGCTTCCCCTCGAGAAAATCGTGGAAGTCCGGGGGCTCCAGGTGCCCGGACGTGGTCGTGTTCGGCATTTCGAGACTCCCGTCCCTGCAGTGAGAGCCGAGGATCGAACTCGTCGGTCGAGGTGTTGCCGAGCCGCGGATCGCGGCTCCCTCCTCGTGTCCCGGGAGATGGTGTCGGCCGACCTCCACGGGGCCTCGAGAATCCTTGCCCTCACTCATCTAAGACGAAATTGACGGGGACATTCCTCCCTGGCCTCCCTGGCCTCCCTGGCCTCCCTGGCCTTCTCCCTTGAGCTCCTCCTGGAGCGCCCCGCGGATCCGTCGAATGCACTTCTCGATCCCGCTCTCGGTCAGCCCCACCGAGGGGATCGCGGCAATCTCCCCCACCGTGAGACCCTCCACGAAATAAAGCCGGAAAATGAGCCGGTCGCGCGGCGCGGTCGAGGCCTGGGGCGACGTTCTCTGGATGGCCGCGCCCAAGCGGTCGCGGAGCTCCTTCGAGGCGACGAATCGCTCCGGCCCCGGCCCGTCGCTCACGAGCGCCTGATCGTAGGACGGGCCGTCCGACTCGAGCTCCTGCTGCACGAGGTTCGAAAGCGACGAGGAGGATTTCGGCGTCTTCTGCGCGCGGAGCTTCTTGAAGTGATCGCGGACCAGATTCACCGCGATGGTATGGAGATAGGTGTGTATGGAATGCTCGCTGCGGCCCCGGAACCGGGTCAGCGCCCGGCGGTCGGACTCGAGCAGCTTCACGAAAACCTCCTGCGTGAGGTCGGAAACCGCCTCCTGTGCCGAGCCGGTGTCGAGGCCCGGGTTTCTCTCGGCCTCGGTCTGAAACGACCGGAGCACGACGAGGCGGATCCGGCCCTGGAAGCGGGCCACGAACGCCTCCCAGGCGGGATCCTCGGGCTCCGCGTGGAGGAGTCGCTCTACGAGGTCGCGGTTGGAGAGTCGCTTGGCGTCGGTCGAGTCCAAGGTTCTTGGCTCCAGGAGCTTTCGGCCAAAGGAGGCGCGAGCCTGTTCGCGCGCGGGTAGGGGACCGGCGCCCGGACATCATAATGCGGAGGGTGCCTTCGGGGGAAGCCCGTCGGAGCGGGTGCCTTCGCGATATACTTCGCGGATGGTTCGCGAAACGAAACGGGAGCGTGTCCGCGCAACCACGGTCCTCGCCGTCCGCCGCGACGGCAAGACCGCAATCGCGGCCGACGGCCAGATCACCGTCGGAGATACGGTGATGAAGCAGGGAGCGAAAAAGCTCCGCCGGCTCTCCGACGGCAAGGTGCTCGCGGGTTTCGCGGGATCGACCGCCGACGCCCAGGCGCTCTTCGGCCGCTTCGAGGCGAAGCTCCAGGAGTATCGCGGCAATCTCGAGCGCGCGGCGGTGGAGCTCGCGAAGGAGTGGCGCACCGATCGAGCACTTCGAAGGCTCGACGCGCTCCTGGTCGTGGCCGACCGGGAACATATGCTGCTCCTTTCGGGAAACGGCGACCTTATCGAGCCCGACGACGGGCTCCTCGCGATCGGCTCGGGCGGTCCGTTCGCCCTCGCGGCGGCGCGGGCGCTGCTCCAGCACACCACGCTGCCCGCGAGCTCGATCGCCGAGGAGGCGATGCGCATCGCCGCCGCGATCTGCATCTACACCAACGATCGCATTCTCCTGGAGGAGCTTTGAGGGTCCCGACCGCGGGCGGCTTCGGCTCCCGCCGGGCGTAGTCTAGACCTCGATCATGGTCTTCCATCTTCCCGAGACGACCGAGGGGGCCGAAGGACAGGAAAACCTCGACCAGCTGACTCCGCGTCAAATCGTACAGGAGCTCGACAAGTACGTCGTCGGCCAGAAGGACGCCAAGCGCGCGGTCGCGGTCGCTCTCAGAAACCGCATACGCCGGCTGAAGCTTCCGCCGGAGATGGCGGAAGAGGTCGCCCCGAAGAACATCATCATGATCGGGCCGACGGGCGTGGGGAAGACCGAGATCGCCCGGCGCCTCGCCCGCCTTTCGAACTCGCCCTTCACCAAAGTGGAGGCATCGAAGTTCACCGAAGTGGGCTACGTCGGCCGCGACGTGGAGTCGATGGTGCGCGACCTCGTCGAGATCGCCGTCGACATGGTGCGCGAGGAAAGGCTCTACGAAGTCCAGGACAAGGCGGAAGAGAACGCCGAAGAGAAGCTCCTGGACCTGCTGCTCCCCCCGATTCGCCCGGTGAGCGTTCCGGAGGAGGCTCCGGGACCGACGCCGGAGAAGCCGGCAACCGACTTCCGCGCCACCCGCGAAAAGCTCAGGAACCAGCTTCGAGAAGGAAAGCTCGACAGCCGCACCGTCGAGATCGACGTGCGCGAGAAGATGTTCCCGACGTTCGAGATCATCTCCGGAACCGGCATGGAGGAGATGGATATCAACGTCAAGGACATGCTCCCGGGCCTCTTCGGCGGGCGGACCCGAAAGCGGGAGATGAAAGTCCCGGAAGCGCTCGAGTACCTCATCCAGGAAGAGGAGCAGAAGCTCGTCGATATGGATCAGGTCGGTCGCTCCGCGGTCGAGCGCACCGAGCAGGCGGGCATCATCTTCATCGACGAGCTCGACAAGGTCGCGGGACGCGAGGGCGGCCACGGCCCCGACGTCTCGCGGGAGGGGGTCCAGCGAGACCTGCTTCCCATCGTCGAAGGCACCGCGGTCAGCACCAAGTACGGGATGGTGCGGACCGACCACATCCTGTTCGTCGCCGCGGGCGCTTTTCACGTTTCAAAGCCCTCGGATCTCATCCCCGAGCTCCAGGGACGCTTTCCCATCCGGGTCGAGCTCTCGTCGCTCAACCACGAGGACTTCGTGCGGATCCTGCGGGAGCCGAGAAACGCGCTGCTCAAGCAGTATCGGGCGCTTCTCGCGACCGAGGGGGTGGAGCTCGAGTTCGAAGACGACGCCGTCGAGGCCATCGCTTCCTACTCGATGATGGTCAACGAGCGCACCGAGAACATCGGCGCCCGGAGGCTCCATACGATCATGGAGAAGGTGCTCGACGAGCTCCTGTTCGAAGCCCCGGAGCTCTCCCAGAAGAAATGGATCATCGACGGCGCCTACGTCCGGAAGATGCTCGACGAGATTGCGAAAGACGACGATATCTCGCGCTACATCCTGTAGCCTTCGGGCGGCGGTGCTCCTGGTGCTCGTCTCCTGCGGAAAGAAGGGAGACCCTCTTCCCCCCCTTCGTCCGGTCCCCGGGTCCGCCGAAGCAGTGGTCCTGCGCCAGGTCGGGGATCGCCTGCGGCTCGCGTGGAAGGCGCCGGCGCGGAATCAGGATGGGACGAGCGAGAGAGT
>DAISKN010000722.1:0-3638 GCA_036820975.1 Acidobacteriota bacterium
CAACTTCACCGACCGCGGCCAGACTCGAAACATCGAGATGGGCGTCCTGATCGACGACCCTGCCACCGCAAACCGGTTCGTTCATCAATGACGGGGTCTCATCGAGTCGGGCTTGTAACAAAAGCCTGAGAATCCTGTTCAAAGGCAGCGACGCGTGAGGAGGGAGGACTGACTTCTTTGTTTTCGTCTACGTATAGAGAAACCCGGAGTGGAAACGGTGTTGCGAACGCACGGCTGTATCCAGGAGGACTGCCTGGCCTTGATCCCTAAGGATGCCTGCAATAGCATCCAGGCAAGCACGAAGGAGGGGAGACTTGTCTTTGAAAGTTGGGGCGTACGTATGGCTTCCCTGCGAGGTGAAGCCGGGACCTTTCTCGAACGAACGAATGGTTCGAGTCGCATCCGAATACGGCGACTGGGTTGGATTCGTGCCGGTCACGTCTTTGAAGGATCCCGTGAGCCAAGGCAGGACCTTGATTCCCGCTCGGGTCCTCGAAATTCAGGGAGATCGTGTCTTGGCAACCTTGCCGGGAGAGTCTCTCTCGGGTTCACTCTTGGTGACCGGCCTGTCGCAGGTGGAATCGGTTGATTCTGTCGAGGCCGGACATCCTTGAGTCCATTGCCCGCGGAAAGCTCGAGATCCAACCGCCGGTTCCGGAAGAAAGCGTCAGGCAAGTCTCGGTCGATCTGAGGCTCGGTAGGAAGTTCATCGTCTTCAAGGAGCCACCCCATTATCTTCCGGCGATCTACGTCGACCCTTCGTTGTGGGAATCCGCCGACCTCTGGCAGGACTACGAGCAGGACCAGTTTCGTTTGAACCCCGGGCAGTTCGTTCTCGCCCAGACCCTGGAGAGGATTCGGATTCCGAACGATGGCCCATGTGGCAAAGGGTTGACCTAAGAAGATAAGTGTCGACGTTTTTCCACACAGCTTGGCGGAGCCTCGAGGTCGACCGCTCACTGAATCAGTTCGAGATGCTTCTTCCCTTGATGGCCCGTAGCCAGCGAAGTGCCATGTCGTGCCGATTCCGTGTTCAAGGATGTGTATTGAAGGGAGCGCCAAGTGACGTGGATAGCCGGTGCCGACGGATGCAAGTCGGGATGGGTCGTCGTACTACGGGAGGTGAAGTCGCGCGAGCTCCACGTCGAAGTCGTGCGCAACATCGCCGACGTGCTCATCTGGAAGCACCCCTTGAAGGTTCTATGCGTTGATATCCCTATTGGTCTTCTCGAGCGGGCTGTACCGGGCGGCAGAGATTGCGACAAATGCGCCCGAGCTCTTCTCGGGCGATCTCGCGGGACCAGCGTTTTCTCGCCTCCCGCACGACGAGCGCTGAAAGCTAGAACATCCGAAGAAGCTCACGAGTTGAACCAATCATCCGGCCCCGACGCGCCGGGCCTGCCGCTACAGGCGCGCGCCATCATTCCCAAGGTTCGCGAAGTGGACGATTTCATCACCCCGTCGTTGCAGAGACGTATCGTCGAGGTGCACCCGGAGCTTTGCTTCTACGAGATGAATCGGAAGCGTCCGGTCATCGATGGAAAAAAGACAGCCGCAGGACGCAAACGACGGATTCGCCTTCTCGAGGACGCTTGGGGACGTAAACTCGCGGACGTGATCGATTCTCGTCCAAGGGGAGTCGGTCGCGACGATATCATCGACGCGATGGCCGTCTGCTGGACCGCGGAACGCGTCCTGAGGCGGAAGGCGGTTCCTCTACCGGCTCAGCCGCCCCGGGATTCCCGAGGCCTCCGTATGGAGATCGTGCGCTGAGGCCCATCGAAATGGGCGTCCTGGTCGACGGCCCTGGGCTCGCAACCCGGGGATAGTACACCGGGTTTGGGGCCTCATCGAGAGGGGCGTCGTGACGAATGTTTGACGATCAGGGAGGTGGGTAGCTCCGTTTGTCGTCTCTATCGTGCGAGAGCACGATGGGACACGACCAGCTGTTCAAGGAAATCCTCCGCGGGTTCTTCCGGGAATTCCTGGAGCTCTTCTTCCCCGACGTCGCGGGAAGGCTCGACTTCGACTCGCTGGGGTTTCCGAACCGGGAGGTCTTCACCGCGTTTCCCGAGGGGCAGCGGCGCGAGCCTGACGTCGTGGCGGAGCTCCGAACGCGCAGCGGTGAGCCAGAGATTGTGGTCGTCCACGTCGAAGTACAGGCCGACGTACGCGGGGATCTGGGAAGACGCATGCTGGAGTACTACTCCCTGCTGAAGGCGCAGTTCGACGCACCCGTGTTTCCCATCCTGCTCCTTTTGCAGGGAGGCCAGGAGGGGGCGGACACGGCCGAATACCGGCATGAAGTGTTCGAGCGCGAGGTGCTGCGGTTCCGATATGCCCGCATCGCGCTGGCGCGGCTCTCCGCCCGGGAGTATGTTGAAGCGAGCCCATTGGGAGCGGCGCTCGCGGCGCTCATGGGCCGAGGCGAGACCTCCGAGGAGCTCGAGCTGCGGGCTCGGATGCTGAAACGGGTGCTCACCAGCGGGCTCGAGCAAAATCGACTGTACATCCTGGTCAATACGATCGAGACGTACTTCGAGCTCTCGGCACCCGAACGCGAGAGCTTCCGCCGGCTGGTCGAGAGAAAGGAGTTTCAAGGAATGCAGGATACAAAGCTGACCTGGGGCGACAAGCTCATCCAGGAGGGCATGGAGAAAGGCCGTGAGGAAGGGCTAGCCCAGGGGAAGCGAGACACGCTGAAGCGCCAGCTCACCGTCCGGTTCGGTTCACTGCCGAGCGAGGTGGCGGCACGGATTGATGCTCTTCGGACGTCGGAGGAGCTCGATCGATATCTCGACCGCGTGCTCACGGCGCGATCGCTCGAGGACGTGGGTTTCGAGAACTGACTTTCTTCTCGTATCTTCGTACCGCGAGTCGAAGTGGTCGATCGCCCGACTCGGTACGAGCCATGCGGCGGAGTGCTGACCGGAGTCGAGACGTTCAACGTCGTGGCACTCGCTCCGGGTTTCACACGATGAGGTTGCGGGCGAGGCTTTCCGAAAGCATGTTTCGTAGCTTCCATGTCACCGTAATCGGCTTCTCTCCCTCCCATCTCATGAAATCGAGTTCCCCACAATAGATGAATGGCGCTGCGCGCTGGTCGACCTTGCCCGTCTTCCTCACGAAAAGGTGGACCTGGATGCCTTGCTTGCGGTGGTCTCGGATCGCTTGACCGACTTTGCCCTTCTGCGGTGTGCGGTTCTGGCTCTGCCACTGGAGCGTGTCCGACGAGAGAAACCGGTCCTCGTAGCGGTGCTGTTCAGGCTGACCTGCCTTCTCGAGCGTGACGAGAAGGACCATGTTCGTTCCTTCCCAGATGAAGCCAGACTGCTGCCACTGGGGAGATGACGTGGTGCCGAAGAGTTTCGGGATCTGCTCGCGCGAGTAGCTCTCCCAGAGAGCGAGGCCTTCGTCGTTGCGGCGCCCCGCGGGTTCGAGGGTCCAGCCGTTGTCGCCGCGCTTGAATACCACGTGGAAGTTGGTGCCGGGGAGGCCCGCGTCGGCGCCGAACCAGCGCCGGAGGATCGTCGGGAGCTCGTTCCTCGGGTTTCCAAGACGGCGGATGACGTTGACGGCTACCTTGACGAAGTTCGCCTCGTAGCGCTCACCTTCGACGTCGATTGGGGTCCATCCCT
>DAISKN010000723.1:0-3633 GCA_036820975.1 Acidobacteriota bacterium
TCCAGTATTCCATCGAGCGGGCGACGTCGGACTTCTCGTATCTCACGAACTTCGAAGTCGATTGGTCGAATTGATGGAGCCCGCCGTCCGTCCCCACCCAGAGGACTCCGTTCCGATCCTCGTGCAAAGCGCGCACGATGGGCATGGAGCGCGAGCCGGCGTCGCCGTCGTCCGGGCTGAAGGTCTTGAACTCGTACCCGTCGTAGCGGTTCAGCCCCTCCTGGGTCCCGAACCACATGAGGCCCTCGCGATCCTGGACGATGGCGTGCACCGTCGATTGAGAAAGGCCGTCCTCGGGAGTGATATGACGGAAGCGGATGTTCCGCGCGTCGAAACCGAACAGGGGCGCCGCCGAGAGTGAGAGAAACAGTGCGAAGAAGGCACGCCCTTTGATCTTCGCTCCAACGGCCCGTTCCCCCAAGATCGAGAGTCGCATGGCGTGCCTTCTTCCGTCCCGCTTCCGGAGCCGGCAGCTCCCCTCGTCTATTCCGGCTCGACCCAGCTATTGATCGACGTGGCCTCGGTGAGACCGTCGCTCCACATGAAGGCGTCGCTCCACATGAACGCATCGTTCCACATGAAGGAGTCGTTCCACATGAAGGCGTCGCTCCACATGAAGGAGTCGTTCCACATGAACGCGTCGTTCCACATGAAGGCATCGCTCCACATGAACGCGTCGTTCCACATGAAAGCATCGCTCCAGACGCTGCCGTCGTCGGCCATGATGTAGTAGTTGCCGTCGTCGTCCCGGTTGGCGCGGCCGCGGTAGTGCTGGGTGCCGGCGAGGTCGGCGCTGACGTCGAGACCTCGGTTGCCGCAGCCGGAAACGTCGGAGCCGACTGCGGCGTAGGCGTCGATGAGCCCCGCGCCCTGCTGGAAGATGCTATAGGCCAGCCGTCCATCGCTTCCGACCGCCGGGCGCGCTGTCGCCATCAGCCGGCATTTGACGTCGTCCGGCGTGAGGGATGGATTCGCCTGGAGCATCAGGGCGGCGGCGCCACTCACCACGGCCGCGGCCTGGGAAGTTCCGGACATGTAGAAGTAGTTGCCGAAGAGCCACTCGGGATGGTGGCTCGGGAGACGGCTGAACCGCTCCACGACGCCGACGACGTAGCCGCCCGGGGCCATCACTTCGGGCTTCACGAAAGCCTCGACCGTGGGGCCGGCGGAGGAGAACTCGGCGAGCACGTCGTCGGTCACGTCTCCGACCAAGTTGTTGTTGGTCGTGGCTCCGACGGTGATGACGTAGGGGACGTTCCCCGGCACCCCGATGGTCATCGCCTGGGGACCTTCGTTTCCGGCGGACGCGACCACCACGATCCCCGCCTTCCAGGCCGCCATGACCGCCTGGTTCAACGGGTCGTCCCAGTACGAGGAACGAGGGGGGGCGCTGAACGAAAGGTTCATCACGCGAATGTTCAACGCCTGCCGATTGCGGACCACCCAATCGAGGCCGCGAATCACGTTCAGGTAGTTGCCCCGACCGTCGTCGTCGAAGGCCTTCACCGAGACGAAGCCGGCGTCGGGCGCGATTCCGTTGGCGGCGCCGCCGTTGGAGGCTTCGCTCGACAGGATGATGCTCGCCACGTGGGTTCCGTGCCCATGGCGATCCCGTCCGAGGTGCGTCTCGTCGCGGATGGCATCGTACCGGACGCCCAGCCGCTTCTGTCCCATGGTGTTCTGGACGAGCGAGTGCCAGGGCCAAAGGCCGGTGTCGACCACGGCGACGGTGACGCCGAGGCCGCTCACCCCTTCCTGGTGGAGCTCGTCCGCCCGCACCGCGGAGACGAAGTAGGCCTCGGGCGGCGCGGCGCCGTCACCCTCCTCGTAGGCCGCCTCGCTCACGGCGACCGTGCCGCAGAGGTGCACGTCGGAGACGAAGACCGCCTCGTATCGTCCGAGGGTCGGCGAAGATACGAGTCTCATCCGCGTGTCCGGAGAGGTGTAGCTGGTCACGTCGTAGCTCGCGGTGACCATCGTCTTGTCGGTCGCCGGTCCCTTGAGACGGTCGATCTCCACCCAGGAGATTCCGCCGTCGCCCGACATCTGGACCGACACGTAGTCGGAGGCGTCGTTGAGGTACCAGCGCATGTATTCCAGGATGAGCACGGCATTCGCAGCGTCCTGCAGGTCCGCTCGGCGCTCGGCGCCCTTGTTGGCGGCCGACACCCGCAGCGCGAGCCCGTCCGGGGTTATCGACATTCCGACGCTTCCGGCGAAGGCACCGTCGCCCTCGCCCATCTCCAACCAGGTGGTCGAAAATTGACGGTTGCCGTCGTTGTTGTTGAACGCCGGCAGCGCGAACTCGTCCGCGACCGTCCAAACGTCCTTCTCCCGATCGCCGTTGCGGAAGGAGAACTCGACGTCGTCGATGAAGAACATCGGAGCGGGCTCGGGGTAGCCGCCGGGGGCGACGCGAAACCGGACGACGGTGTGAGGAGAGGCGAACCCGGAAACGTTGTAGGTTCTCGATTCGGCCGAGACGCCGCTGAACCCCGTCAGCGTGTCGATGATGGTGAACTTCGCGCCTTCGTCGCTCGACATCTCGACCACGACCGCATCGGACGGAACCACGCCTTCGGAACTGCGGAAGTCGATCCGAAGGACCGTGGTGCCCATGTCCTCGAGGTCCAAGCCGCGCCAGAGCCGAGGCTCGCTGCCGTCGAAAGCCGGCGCGAGCAGCGCGGCTCCGGGCGTGACCTGCACATAACCGGCGGCGGCGGCTCCGCCGCCCGCGTCGCTCTCTTCCCAGGGCCGGCGCCAGCTCGCGGTTCCATCTTCGTTCGAATAGGAGACGCTCTCGAAGGAGTCGCGGATCGTCTGCACGTCCTCGAGGACCCCGCCGAAGGCGGATGCTGTGTCGCGAATCCGGAAAGACGAGACGATATTCTTGACGACCATCGGCGCCGCGGTCAGCGCCAGCAGAGGATTCTCCTCTTCGTCGATCTCTTCCTCGGGGGCGGGCGCCTCGGGAGCGGGCTCCTCTGCGGGCGCTTCGGGAGCGGGCTCCTCGGTCGCAGGCTCCTCGGCGGGTGCTTCGGGAGCGGGCTCCTCGGTCGCAGGCTCCTCTGCGGGCGCTTCGGGAGCGGGCTCCTCGGTCGCAGGCTCCTCGGCGGGTGCTTCGGGAGCGGGCTCCTCGGTCGCAGGCTCCTCGGCAGGCGCTTCGGGAGCGGGCTCCTCGGTCGCAGGCTCCTCGGCAGGCGCTTCCTGAGTGTACCCGGCGAACGTCAGGGACCGATTCTCGTAAACGCGCAGTCCACGGATCTGTCGGAGATCTCGAAGCTGGCCGAGGGTCAGCTCGGCCCCGACCGCGTTGATGATCGAAAGCTCGTGGGTGACCTTGCCGCCGACCCGCTCCACCGCCCTGCGCGCGGATTCCATGTCCTGGTGCTGGACGATGAACGACTCACTCGCTTCGGCGCTCACGGCATGGAGCCGCTCGCCCTGGACGCGATCTCGCTCGGCCGCTCCTCGAAGGACGACGAGGGCCAATGCCGCCGTCGTGATGGTGAGAACGATTCTTCTTTCGATCGTCATTTCGTGGCCTCGTTTCAATGGGAACCTCGCGGTTAGGAGCAATCGGCGTGCCACGCCCGCCCGAAGCCGGGAGCGGGAAGGCTCCGGGGCGGGATG
>DAISKN010000724.1:0-3632 GCA_036820975.1 Acidobacteriota bacterium
GAGCAGGTCGATCGGCCAGACGACGGAGGCGTTCCAATCGGGTGGAAGGACGAGGAAAAGCTCGCCGTGGGCGAGGTCCTCGGAGCCCGGCGGAACCGTCATCGCCCGCTCCGACATGCCGCTGGTCGCGAGGGTATGGAACGGCCGGCGGCCGCCGGGGGGAACGTGGAGGACGTCGATGTGCACGAGATGAGACCGCCGTTCGTGGAAGACGAAGTCGATCGGTCCGACGTGGCGCTCGAGGTGGGAGACCACGGCCTCGATGACCCGGAGGTCACCCTCGGGGCCGGGAACCCGCACCGGCCGCTCACAGCTCTGGAGAAATCGTTTCATGGGTCGCCTCCTTGGAACTTCGCTCGTGGGAGACGATTTTTCTTCGACGACTCCGCCTTGCATGGGCTTCCCGGAGGAAAGCAAAGGCGCCAGGAAACGCAGGGGCGCAAAGAAAAAACCAAGGCAAAGGGGGGATACGGGGATCGGGGAGATACGGAGATTCGACGACCCATCTGAATTTTCTGGATTTATCCCCTCATACCTATGGTCTCCCCATCCCCCTCGTATTTCTTCTCAGCGTCTTCGCGGCTTTGCGTTGAAATTCCTCCCTTCCTCGAGCTCATCTCGCCGCCCGGCGCCTTTGCGTTCGTTCCCCGATGTGCCCTACCGTTCTCCCCCTATGCCTCGATTCAAGCTCGTTCTCGAGTACGCCGGGACCCGCTACAGCGGGTGGCAGATCCAGAAGAACGCCCGCACGGTCCAGGGCGAGCTTCGCCGCGTCGTCTCCGAGGTCACGAAGAAGAGCGATTTCGAGATCTACGGCTCGGGACGAACCGACGCCGGCGTGCACGCCCTGGGACAGGTGGCCCATCTCGACGTCGAGACCCGGATGGCGCCGGACTCCCTGCGCCTCGCCATCAACGACCTGCTACCCGCCGACATTCACGTACTGGCGCTCGCACGGGCGCATCCGCGCTTCCACGCGCGCCACGATGCCGTCTCCAGAAGCTACCTGTATCAGATCTCCCGCCGGCGCACCGCGTTTGGAAAGCCGTACGTCTGGTGGGTCAAGGACGATCTCTCGGTCCCGAAGATGCGGGCCGCCGCCCGCCTCCTTTGCGGCATGCACGACTTCCGATCCTTCACCGATCAGAAGATCGAGGATGGCTCGACGAAAGTGCTTCTCGATGAGGTCGCGGTCGCGGAATCGGAGGCGCTGATCCTGATCCGGGTCGTGGGCTCGCACTTTCTCTGGAAAATGGTGCGTCGAATCGTGGGCGTTCTCGCCGAGGTGGGGCGGGGAGCCATGGGAGAATCCGGGGTCAAGGGGTTGCTGACGACGAAGTCGATGGCCGCCGCGGCTCACACCGCGCCTCCCTCGGGCCTCTTCCTGGAGCGGGTGTTCTACGAGGCCGACCGCACGGAGTATCCCCTCGTGCCACTACTCGAGGTGAAGCGGGCCTGACGCCGTCCGGGAAAGGAACGGGCGGAACGCGGGATCCCAAGGAACGACCTTGGGCTCGACGTGCCGGGAGTCGCTGCCCTTCGAGATTCGATGAAGCCACGGCTCCACGAGGAAGTCGCCGAGGGTGAAGCTCACGACGGAAAGCATAACGCCCGAGACGATGCGCTAGGGGCGATCATCGAAGCGCGGCGCCGGCGTCATTTCCCCGGGGGGCCGCTGGATCGAAGCCCGACGACCTCGTACACGATAGCGTCTTCGGTCCGGTGGGCCTCCTCGAGGCCGGGCTCCGCCTCGAGACGTCGTTCGAGCTCCATCGATCGCGTCCGAAGGTAGCGGTCCTTGTGGAAGATGACGTAGCGGATTCCCTCTTCGGTCAGCTTCGCGACTCCCGGCGCATCGGGAAAATCCGCGAGCGCCTCGGCGAACTCGGCGTACACCGGGGGCACCACCGTGCCGTAGCCGTTCGCGAGCGGCTGAAAGTGCGCGGTGGACCAGTAGAGGTAGACGGCGTTCTCGCGCTGGCGCTTCACCTCGGGCAGCGGAAGCTCTACGAGCGGCGTTCCCACCCGGAGGCGGGCCACCCATTCGTAGACCGCGGGGATTGCGGGCGCCCGGTTGTAGCCGATGGGACCCGAGAACGACTCGACGAGCGGCATCAACGCGAACGCTCCCAAGACCCATACGCGAGCGGGTCCGGGCGCGCGACGGAGGAGAAGCGAAGCCCCCTGGGCGGCGAGGACCGCCACCGCCATGAGGACGTAGATCGCCAGCCGCGGAGGAACGCGCACGCCGCTGAGCCCGGGAACCGCGGCGTGGAGGAAGCGATAGAGCCCCCACGCGGGCCCGAGGCTCGCCCAGAACGCGGCGAGGCCGACGACGACGAAGAGGCCGGTGCGGCGATTCATCCGGACGAGCGCGACGGCCGCGAGGCCTACGGCCAGGATTCCCGGAAAGAGGCTCCGCTCCGGCGAGGACGGCCGGAATCCCAGCGCCTCGTGGAGGTGCGAGCCCGAGCGAAGGTAGTCGCCGGGCCGGGCGGAGGCACGCTGGACCGTCGTGAGCGGCCGCTCGAGGCCGAAGTCGCTGCGAAGGCGCATGAACGGTAGAGCCAGGGGGAGGTAGGCCAGGCCGGAGAGGGTCAACGCGAGCGCCAGCCCGAGGGCTCTTCTCGGTCGCTTCATCGATCCCGTGCGCCACAGCTCGTAGGGAACGGCGACCGCCAGCAGAATCCAGGTGAACATCCCGTAGTAGGCGGAGGAAGCGCACGTCAACCAGAGGAAGACGGCGACGCCGACGGCGTGCGCGAGGCGGCCGTCCTCGAGAAAGCGACGGAGGCAAAGGTAGAGGAGCGGGATGAAGCCCGTCGACTGGAGCTGCATGTGGGCGAGGTGGTCCATGCGGTAGGCGTTGAAGGCGAAGACGCTGCCCGCCACCAGTCCCGCTCCATTCGAGCCGGAGACGCCGGCACCGAGTCGATAGGCGCCATAGCCGGAAAGCGCGAGCGAGAGCAGCATCCCGAGGTTCAGGGTCAGCACGGGCTCGCCGAACAGCCACTGGACCGGCGCCAGGAGGACGCCGAGAGCCACCATGGGATCGTGAAAGGCAAACGTGCCCTTCTCGGGATAGAAGCGGTTGGCGTCGTAGAGGTGAGCGGGATCCCGGGGCAGTTGATGCGCCGTCCAGGCGAGCGTCCAGGCATCGAGGAGAGGATCGACGTGGTCGGTGACCGCGGTCCGGAGGTTTTCGACCAGCGGATAGGTGAAGGCCATCGCTCCCGCGAGGAAGAGGGCGAATACCAGGGGCTCGCGAATCTTGCTGCGGACGCCTCCTATCGGCACCAGCGCTCCTCGCCGCGCTCGGCGATCTCCGGCGCCGCGGCCAGAATCGGCGGCGGGAATGCCTCGCGGGCGGCCGCGCGCGCCAGCATGTGAGAGGCGACGGGGAGCGTCACGAAGAGCATCGGCACGACGATGGCGATGCGCCACCACCATTCGGCTCCACCACCGACGAGCGCGGTTCCGCAGAGGATCGCACCGAGCGCAAGGGTCCCCGCCTTGGTCGCCGCGTGCTGCCGGGCGAGCGCGTCTCCGAGCAGGAAAAGCCCGAGCGCCGCGATCACCAGGAGCCCGCTCCCCGTCGCCACCAGCGCCGCTCCAATGAAGCTCATGAACCG
>DAISKN010000725.1:0-3629 GCA_036820975.1 Acidobacteriota bacterium
TTGACGAAGCTAGACACCGACGACACGGGCGTAGGCAGCTACTTCATCGCGAACTACCCGCCTTTCTCGTTCTGGAGGTCCGACGACCTCCAAGCCGTCGAGGAAGCGCTGGACCGCCCAGGCACGGGCGTTCCGCTCGGGCTCTACGTCCACATCCCCTTCTGCCGGAAGCGCTGCAAGTTCTGCTATTTTCGCGTCTACACCGACAAGAACAGCCGCGACATCGAGGCCTACCTTCGAGCGGTCACGACCGAGGTCGAGCTCCTCAGCCGGCGCCGGGTGTTCGAGCAACCTCTCCAGTTCGTCTATTTCGGAGGTGGGACGCCGTCTTTCCTTTCCGCGGCGCAGATCGAGAGCCTGGTCGAAGGCCTGACGAAGAGCATCTCCTGGGACTCCGCCGAGGAGGTCACGTTCGAGTGCGAGCCGGGAACGCTGAGCCGGGCCAAGGTGAAGGCGCTCGCCGGGATCGGGGTGACCCGTCTCTCCCTCGGCATCGAGAACTTCGACGACGAGGTGCTCGAGGAGAACGGCCGCGCGCACCTCTCGGCCGAAATCTATCGCGCCTGGGAGTGGATCGAGGAAGCCTCGTTCCCCGCGGTCAACGTCGACCTCATCGCGGGGATGGTGGGCGAGACCGACGAGAAGTGGGATCGGGGCCTCGAGAAGACGCTCGCGCTCTCCCCCGACAGCGTGACCATCTATCAGATGGAGCTCCCGTTCAATACCGTCTACTCGAAGGAGATGCTCGACGGCGCCGGCAGGAGCCGAGTCGCCACCTGGTCTCAGAAACGGGATTGGGTGCGCCGGGCGTTCGCGCGTTTCAAGGAGGCCGGATACCACGTCTCGAGCGGCTACACGCTCGTCCGGGATCCCGAACGATGCAAGTTCGTTTACCGAGACGCTCTCTGGCGCGGAGCGGACATGGTGGGAGTGGGGGTCGCCTCTTTTTCCCACGTCTCCTCGGTGCACTACCAGAACCTGGATCGGTTCGAGGACTACGTCGAGGCGCTCGCCCAGGGAAGGCTTCCTCTCTCGCGAGCTCTCCGGGTTTCCGATCGCGAACGTCTCATCCGCGAGCTGATCCTTCAAATGAAGCTCGGCCGTCTCGACGCCTCCTACTTCCGGGATAAGTTCGGGGCTTCGATCCTCGAGGACTTCCGGGCGCCGTTCACGGCGTTGCGAGATGAGGGATACCTCGACTGGAAGAAAGACCGGATCGAGCTCACGAGCGAAGGGCTGCTGAGGGTGGACAGCCTGCTTCCCGGATTCTTCCTTCCCCAGCACCAGGGCGCTCGTTACACTTAACGCTTTCCGAAGATCTCCC
Source organism: Acidobacteriota bacterium (assembly GCA_036820975.1). Classification (GTDB taxonomy): domain Bacteria; phylum Acidobacteriota; class Vicinamibacteria; order Marinacidobacterales; family SMYC01; genus DAISKN01. The sequence goes on from DAISKN010000725.1 coordinate 1,325, forward strand.
GCGTCTTCTTGATTCTCGAGTCGAGCTCCTGCCGCAACAGATTGAAGTCCCAGCCGACGTGGATGAGGCGGTAGCCTTCGGCGATCCTCGCCGCGACGTCCTCGGGCGCCGCCTCGGTCGCGAGGTAGACCCCCTTCTCCTTGCACATGGCGACGATTGCCTTGGTATCCGCCTCGGGAAGGTGGACGGGCTCGATGGCGCCGAGGCCGGGAACGTTCACGATCTCCCGCGCGTTCTCGATCCCCTTCGCGGATTCGATCATCGCCACCACGAAGAGCTCGCCTTTCGGGTTCTGGGGCCAGGGCTCGCGGAGCTCTCTGGGAATGTTGAGCCCGCCGAGGCCTGAGGTTTCCGCTCGCCGGACCGCCGAGATCGCGAGCTCGAGCTCCGCGGCGCTCTCGACGAAGGGGATCCACACTCCCATTGCCGGGCCCACCTTGAGCGACTCGGCGATCTCGTAGCGCGGGTCCCATCCCGCCCGGTGGGCCAGCTTCACCAGGATCGTGGGCGCCTCGCGTGGCTCCGTCCGATAGCGCCGGCTGAAGTCCTCGATCTCGAGGAGGAACCCGCGCAGAGTCGGGAAGTCGTAGACCTCATGCTCGACGTCGGCGACGATGAAATCGACGTCGCTCGTCGCGAGCACCTTCGAGATGCGGGGCGCCGCGGTGGCGCCCGTCCATACTCCGACCGCGGGGGCTCCGGTCTCGAGTATCGAGATCAAGCGGTTGACCCGAGTCTGGGCCTCGCTGCCTGTCGCGAAAAGCAGCGTGGCGGAAAGCGTGACTGCATGCATTCTCATGGTCCCCTCCGGCCGTGCTAGTTTATGCCAGCTATGTTGGAACGGCGGTTTCCTGAGACTCCGGTTTTCTATCGAGATCTGGGGAAGGTGTTCCCAACCGCGGTCCGGGGCGAGGGGATCTACCTCTTCGATTCCTCGGGGAAACGCTACCTCGACGCCTGCGGCGGGGCCCTGGTGGTGAGCCTCGGCCACGGCCGGAAGGACCTCGCGCGCGCCATGGCGGAGCAGGCGGAGAAAGTCGCCTATGTCCACGGGACGCAGTTCACGACCGACGCCATCGAGGAGTGGGCCGAAGGGCTCGCGCGTCTTCTCCCCCGGGAGCTCTCGAAGCTCTATCTCGTCCCGGGCGGGAGCGAAGCGACGGAGACCGCGATCAAGCTTGCGCGGCAGTACCACCTCGCCAGGGGAAAGGACTCCAAGTTCCGGACGCTGGCGGTAAGCCCGAGCTATCACGGGGGGACGCTCGGAGCTCTCTCGGTCACCGGCCGGGAGGCGCTGCGGAAACCCTACCTTCCGCTTCTTTCGAACCACCACCATGCCCCGGCGCCGTACTGCTATCGGTGTCCCCTGGAAAAAAGCCATCCCGACTGCGGCGTCGCCTGCGCGGACGCGCTCGACGTTCTCATTAAAGAAGTAGGCCCGGAGACGGTTTCGGCGTTCTTCATCGAGTCGGTGGGAGGGGCGGCGACCGGGGCCAACGTTCCCCCTTCCGACTACCTCCCGCGGGTCCGGGAGATCTGCGATCGGCACGACGTCCTCCTCGTCGTCGACGAGGTCCTGGTCGGCTACGGGCGTACGGGGACGTTTCTCGCCTGCGGGCCTTCGGGAGTCGTTCCCGATATCCTGCTCCTGGGAAAAGGCATCACCTCGGGCGCGGTTCCTGGAGGGGCGGTGGCGGTGCGGGAAGACATCGCCCGAACCCTGAAAGAGAAGCTCGGGAGCTTCACCCACGGCTACACGTTCTCGCACCATCCGGTCGTGGCCGCTGTCGCTCGCGAGGTGCTCGCCATCCTCGAGCGCGAAGACCTGGTGGACCGCGTCGCTCGGCTCGAGCGGCCGTTCTTCGCCGCCCTCGAAAGGCTGAAGCGGTTCGACTTCGTGGGGGACGTCCGCGGCCGCGGCCTCCTCGCGGGAGTCGAGCTGGTCCGCGACAAGAAAACGAAAGACCCCTTTCCCCGGTCGCGGAAGCTCGTCGAGGAGGTCGCCTCCCGGGCTTTCGCGAAGGGGCTCATCATCTATTATGGGACGGGCATGGCGAACGGCGTCGACGGCGACACCGTGGTGCTGGGCCCGCCCTTCGTCATCGAGGAGCGAGAGCTCGACGACGTCGTCTCTCTTCTCGAAGAGACTTTCTCGGAGCTGAAACCATGACCACCTTGACCGCACCCTCGATCGTGACCAAGCTTCCCGGGCCGAAGGCGAAAGCGCTCATCGAGAAGGACGAGCGCTTCGTCTCCCAGCATTTCAAGAAGGACTATCCCCTGGTGGTCGAGGAGGCCTCGGGGA
>DAISKN010000726.1:0-3622 GCA_036820975.1 Acidobacteriota bacterium
GCGCCTCGGGCGGACGTTCGACGCGGTCTTCGTGCACGACGCCGTGATGTACCTCACGAGCGAGGACGATTTGAAGCGGGCAATGGAGACCTCCTTCGTTCATACCCGCCCCGGGGGCGGGGCCCTCTTCGTTCCCGACTGCCTGCGCGAGACCTATGAAGACGGAACCGACCACGGTGGACACGACGCCGGACGCCGATCCCTGCGCTACCTCGAGTGGAGCTGGGACCCGGATCCTACCGACACGCAGTTCCGCACCGACTACGCTTACCTCCTCAGGGACGAGGACGGCTCGGTTCGGTGCATCCACGAAGCGCACGACATCGGTATCTTCCCTCGGGCGACGTGGCTTTCCCTCCTGGGCGAGGTCGGCTTCACGCCGCGCTCGGTCCATCTCGACATCGGGGAGGATGGGAAAATCTACGAAGGCTTCCTGGCGGTGAAATGACTCTTCGCAAGGCGCTTCTGGGCTTCCTCTTCTGGACGGCGGTGGTTCTATTCTTCTCGACCCAGGGCTACGTTGGCCGCGGCGGTGGATGGGAAGCTCTCGAAACCGCTCTCCGCCGAAGCGCTCCCCAATGGTACCTATGGGGTCTCTTGAGCCCGTTCATCTTGCGGGCCGATCGCTGGGCGAAGAGCCGGAGCCGCGATCTCCGCGGACGGGTGCTCCGCCACGCACCGCTGGCGATCGGGTTCGTGAGCCTCTACGTCGTGCTGCGAACCCTGGTCGACGGGCTCCTCGGCAACTTCCCCGCCGCCTGGAACTTCACCGGCCTCGCTCCCCAGTACCACTGGAACTTCCTCATCTATTCCGTCCTGGCAGGTGTGGGGATTGCGTACGACCTGGAGAAAGAGTCGAGAGAGCGTGAGCTCCGGACGTCGCAGCTCGAGGCCCGCCTCGCGGAGGCCCGTCTCGAGACTCTGAAAGCGCAGCTCCGCCCTCACTTTCTCTTCAATACCCTGAACGCGATCTCCGCCTTCGTGGAGAAGGACCCGAAGGTGGCCCGCCGCATGACCGCGCACCTCGGCGACCTGCTGCGCCATTCTCTCGAGAGCGCGGAACGCCGCGAGGTTCCCCTGGCGGAGGAGCTCGCAACAGTCGACGATTACCTCGCCATCCAGCAGATCCGCTTCGCGGGAAAGCTCAGCGTCGAGCGCGACGTGGCTTCGGAGACCCTGGGCGCCTCCGTCCCCGGCTTCCTCCTCCAGCCACTGGTCGAGAACGCCGTCGAGCACGGCCTCGTCGAGAAATCCGAGGCAGGAAGGATCCTGCTCCGGGCGGAGCGCCGCGACGGCTCGCTTCATCTCACGGTGAAGGACGACGGGGTCGGGCTTCCCCCATCATGGAACGGAAACGGACGCGGCTTCGGTCTCAAGAACGTGACCGAGCGCCTTCGCGCGCTCTACGGAGACCGGGCCCGGCTCGAAATCGGGAACGGAGCCGGGGTCGGCGTGACGGTCACGGTCACCATTCCCTGGCGGGCGCATGAATAAGAACCGCGCGTTCGTCGTGGACGACGAGCCCCCGGCGCGAAGGCGCCTCACGGAGCTCCTCGAGCGGGAGCCCGACATCGAGGTCACCGGCGAGTTCGCGGAAGGAGCTTCCGCGCTCGAGGCCGTGGCGCGCGAGAGGCCGGACCTCCTGTTCCTCGATGTCCAGATGCCGGGGATCGGCGGCTTCGAGCTCCTCGACCAGGTCGAGCCGGCTCGCCAGCCGATCACCGTCTTCGTCACCGCCTATGACGCCTACGCCCTGAAAGCCTTCGAGGTACGGGCTCTCGACTATCTGCTCAAGCCATTCAGCGACGAAAGGTTCGAGGCCACGCTCGCGCGGGCGAGAGAGCGGGTCCGCTCCCGCGAGCGCGAGGCGCTCGGGGAGAAGCTCCTGTCGCTCGTCGAATCCCGCCCCGCTCCCGAGGAGAAGCAACACGTCTCCCGTCTCGTGGTCAAGAACCGGGGCCAGGTCCTTTTTCTCGGTGTGCGCGACGTCGATTGGATCGAGGCCTCGGGCGTCTACGCCACGATCCACGAAGGGGGCCGGGAGCACCTGGTGCGCGAATCGCTGGCCGCGCTCGAAGCCCGGCTCGACCCCTCTCGATTCGCCCGCATTCACCGATCGGCGATCGTTTCCCTCGACCGCGTGACGGAGCTCCGGATCGACGAACGCGGAAGCTGCCGGGTCGTCCTCCGGGACGGCACCGTCCTGCCGCTGAGCCGCCGCCAGCGGGACGCTCTCGAAGCGCGATTGAGGTAGCCACGGAGGAACGATGGAGAGGAAACGCGTATTCACGGGCGCCCCCTGGGAGAAGCGCACGGGCTACTGCCGCGCCATCCGGGTGGGCTCTTCGATCTTCGTCTCGGGAACGGCTCCCGTCGCCGACGACGGAACGACGTTCGCGCCCGGCGACGCCTACCGCCAGACGAAACGATGCTTCGAGATCGTCGAGCGGGCCCTTCGAGAGCTCGGCGCGAGCTTCGCCGATGTGGTGAGAACGCGCATGTACGTGACTGACATCAGCCGCTTCGAAGAGTACGCCCGGGCTCACGGCGAGCTCTTCGGCGCCTACCCGCCGGCGACGGCGATGGTGGAAATCAAGGCCCTGGTAGCTCCCGACATGCTCATCGAGGTCGAGGCGGACGCCGTCCTCGACCGCTGACCGCGAATTTCCTGACGTTCGAAGCGGTTTTCCCCGCGCTCGCAACATTTCCCCGCCCGAAGCCGCTCCGCGAGGGAGAATTTCCCCTCGAGGAGACCGAAACGATGTCGAAGATGCTCCCCGCTCTTTTCCTTCTGCTCACCGCGTCAACACTTCAGGCACAGACCCTGGATTTCGGCCAGGGGTGGGAGATCGCCGGAAAGGGAACGGCGGTCGGCCCTTACCTGGGCGAGAGCGCCCTCAGGCTGGGAACCGCCCACGCCTATCGCCGCGACGTCCGCTTGAAGGACGGAACCATCGAGCTCGACGTCGCCACCACGGGGCCGCGATCGTTCTTCTACGTGCAGTTCCGCATGGAGTCCGACCGGGAGTACGAGGAGATCTACCTCCGTCCCCACAAGACCGGGCTCGGAGACGCCCTCCAGTACAACCCGGTCTTCAAGGGCGAGAGCAACTGGCAGCTCTATCACGGCGAGGGAGGCACCGCCCCCGTCGACATCCCGCGGGACGAATGGGTTCACGTGAAGATCGTCCTCCGCGGCGAGCGCGCGGCGGTTTTCGTCGGAGACGTCAAGGAGCCCCAGCTCGTCGTGCGGCGCCTTGCGCGGTCGCCGGCCTCCGGCTACGTAGCCCTCCGGAGCTTCGTCCCCGAAGGAGGCGACGTGCCGGTGACCAGCTTCGCGAACGTCGTCGTTCGTCCCGATGCGGCCGATTACGTCTTTCCAGCGATGGGCGACGAGGCGGCACCGCCAACGGACATCGTTCGCGACTGGCTCGTCTCCGACCCGTTCGTCACCCCCGACGGTCCAATCACGAAGCTCCCCGCGGCGTCCGGCTGGAAGAAGCTCGAGACGGAGCCGTCGGGTCTTCTCATGCTCCTTCGCCACACCGCCCGCCCGGAGCGCGGAAAACGCGCGACGGTGCTCGCGAAGAGGCTGATGCAGTTGCTTGGAATTGACGAGAGA
>DAISKN010000727.1:0-3596 GCA_036820975.1 Acidobacteriota bacterium
GTAAGCGACGCCTCGATGGGCCCGCTCCTCTCCTCTACTCCCGAGCCCGGCGCGCAAGCGAGCGAGACGATAGCCCAGAGGAAAAGACAGGCGTGACGCAGGGATGACATAGACCCTCCAGACCGCTCTCGAGCATCTGCCGTACCCCTTAGCAAAAGGCGCACCAAGTCCGGTGGCGCTCCCGGCGCCTCCAAGTCCTTCGACTTCAGTCACGTAGCGCGAGGGCAAGCTTCGCGGTCGGAGACTATGGCGTGGATTCACGCAGTTCCTGAGGAATCCCGCCCTTGTACAAAAGTAAGTACTTACTTACTTTTACCTGAAGCGGGGAGGATCGCTCGGTAAGACGAGAGACCCCGCTTCCGCCTTTTCGCTTCTCTTATGAATTGCGCCGAGGAAAACATTGTGCCATGGTCGTACGCCTCATCGAGGGATCGCGCGTGGAGAAGCACGAACGGGCACGGGGATTCACGGACGGAGCCGGGTCCGCAACGACGTTGCCGCTCGCTCTCCGGACAACCCTGGAGCGCTGGCGGCAGAATGCCGCGTTCGTTAGACGCCGCCCCGCATTGGCGATGCGCGCCCTCCTCAATGTCCTCGCGGTAGGCGCCGGACGGGCGCGATTGCGCGCGGTCAATTTCGATGTGACCAACGCCTGTCCGCTCCGCTGCGCCCAATGCTACGCGGCCGCCTTTCCAGTCGAGCGCGAGGCGGAGCTCACCGTCGCCGAGTTCGAGCGCGTCGCCGGCGAGGCGCGCAGGCTCGGGGCGCTCCAGGCCAACCTGAGCGGAGGCGAGGCGCTGGCGCGACGCGATATCGCCGACGTCATCGGCGCCTGCCGTCGAGCCGGGCTTCTGGTGAGCCTCTGCACGAGCGGCGTGGGCCTGACACCCTCGCGGCTCGGCAGGCTGGCGAGCGCCGGGCTCGACGTGATCCTCTTCAGCGTCGATTCCAGCGACGCGGCGACGCATGACGCGAATCGCGGCGTCCGCGGCCTGCACGCGCTGGTGCTGCTCATGATCGACACCGCGCGCTCTCTCGGCATCCAGCCGGTGGTGAACACCGTCGCGACGGCCGGAAAGGTCGCCAGTGGTGAGCTCGAGTCGATCCAACGGCTCGTGTACCGCCGCGGCGCCGTGCTCAACCTGACGATGCCGGCCGCGCTCGGCCGCTGGGCCGCGCACCCCGAGGCGCTGCTCGATGGCGCCGCGCGGGAGGCGGTGACGGGATTCCTGCGCAGGCCCGGCGTGCGCACCGACACCCACTCGGCCTACGGACCGGCCGGCTGTCCGGCCGGGACCGAGAAGCTCAGCATCGGCGCCGACGGGACGGTGCGGCTCTGCCCGCTCATCGAAGGGTCCTGGGGAGACGTCCGGCGCGAGCCTCTCGCCGCGATCTGGCGGCGGGTCCGTCCGCTCGCGACGCCACTGCGATCGTGGGAGTTCTGCCCGGCGGCGACTCCCGACTTCACCGCCCCGCGGCCGGCACCGGTCGACGGCGACGCGCCACACCGGAACGCCTCGCTTGCTCGGAACGCGGTCTCATGATGAGGATCCAACGCCGCGGTCGGGGTGGCCGGCGCGAAGAGGCTCCTTCACTCCCGAGCATCCGCCCGCCGGTCGTGGCGCCGTGGTACCGTATTGCTGAGAGCGCCGGACCATGACCGAAATCAGGAGAATCCTCAGCGCAACGGACTTCAGCGAAGCTTCGAAGCAGGCTGTGGACGTCGCCGTTTCCGTCGCGCGCAAGTATGGAGCGGAGATCTACCTCCTGAACGTGGTCGCGCCGATCCCACATCTGCCTGCGAGCTCGACGTACGAGCTCGACGTGCGAAAGTACGAGGGTCTGCTCCGCGCCGAGGCGGAGACACTTCTCGCTGCGCTCGCGGGAGCGCTGAGCGGTCCCAGGATCCATACCCTGGTCTCCGAGGGAGACGCCGCGGACGGCATCCTCCGCGCCGCGGAGCAGAACCAGGTCGACCTGATCGTGATTGCCACCGCCGGCCGCACCGGCCTGGGGCGGGCGTTGTTCGGCTCCGTGGCCGAGAAGGTGGTCCGTCGAGCGAAGTGTCCGGTGCTTACGGTCCGCCAGCGTTAGACGCCAGCACCGCCTCGGAAGTTTTTCACGCGGGCGGTGTCGCCTGGCAGCTTCAGCTCGAGGGTGTCGATTGGGAGGGCGGACACCTCTCGTGAGCGGAAGGGCGCGGGCGACCGCTCCCGACGGATTCAGAACCATCGCGCAGAGAGTCCGCCTCGTACGGAGCCGCCGGGCACTTGTATTGAGGCGCCGCGGTCAGCACAACGAGGTCGCCGCCGGTGAACCGCGCGAAGGACCTCTGATCGGATCTCCATGCACTTCAAGCACCCGGAGTTCAGCGCCCCGGAGCTCGAAGCCCTTCAAAGGGAGCTCTATCGACAGGACTTCGAAAGGCTCGGCCCCTCGCTCCTTCGGATGCGAGTTTCTCCGTGGGGGTCGTCACCCGTTCCTGAGCATGAACGGGGAGGGAGCGACGCCGCTCGGAGAGACTGAAGTGGCGAAGCCCAGTGACGAGCGCGACTGCGGTATCTGGCTCCATCGCCCCGCGGTCCAGGACGCGCCAAATTCCACAGGACTAGGCGCTTCCCCCCTTCCTCGATCCGGGCCGCGCCGCGAAACTCCGCGAAAACGCGGCCCTCGCCCTGGCGTGGTTCTTGCTGGTTCGAGAGCGGTCTCGTGTATTCGAGGCAGGGAGGCACTCGTGGCCAGTTGCTGGAAGACCCCCGGATTCCTCCTCATAGTGACGCTCCTCGGCGCTCGGGCGGGCGCCGCCGTCGAGGCGGCCGATGCCCTCTCGGAGAAGCTCATGGCGGTCGAGGAGAAGCTCACTCAGACGAAGTCGACGAGCCGTCAGGACCCCATCAACTACCCCGGGCAGCTCGACAACCAGCTGGTCTATTTGTACGGTTCCATCGAAGAGCAGGACGACAAGCCCACCGACAGCGCCCGCACGCGGTTCACCTACCTTTCGAAAGAGCTGGACGCGCTGCTCGGCCAGCTTCGCGAGGTGGTCGATTCGGACGTCCCCGCTTTCAACGATCTCGTGGAGCGGAAAGGGGCCACGGCCATCTTCGTCTCCGGCTTCTGATATGAAGGCGGTCCTCCTCGCGCTCCTGGCGGCGGCTCAGGCGCCGGCGACCGACGAAGACGGAGCGGTCGAGACGAGGACGATCCCCGCCCGCTCGGAGAGCGGGCGCCTGCAGGTTCTCGCCGTCGAGTCGCGAGACCCGGTGGTCATCGACGGGGTCCTGGACGATTCCGCCTGGCGCCTGGCGCCGCCGGTGTCCGGCTTCATTCAAGCGGAGCCCTACGAAGGCAAGCCCGCGACGGAAGACACCGAGGTCCGGGTCGCGTACGACAGCAAGAACCTGTACATCGCAGCCGTCTGCCACGACCGCGGCCATTCGGGAGTCGTCGTCAACGATATCAGGGAGGACTTTCCCACTGGAGAGCAGGATAGCTTCGAGATCATCCTGGACACGCTCTACGACCGACGCAACGGGTTCGTCTTCATGACGAATCCGGAGGGCGCCCGGGCGGACCAGCAGATGGCGAACGAGGGA
>DAISKN010000728.1:0-3595 GCA_036820975.1 Acidobacteriota bacterium
CTCGCGGACCCGGGCCTCCAGCGCCGTGACCTGCGCCGCCAGAGCCTCGACCTCCGCCTGGGTCCTCTTCTCGAGGTGGAGGAATCCGACGACCACGTCCGCCACCTGGACTCCGGTGTCGTCGATGTAGTTCTGGACTTCGACGTTCTCGCCGCAGAAACGAAGCGTCCGGACGAAGGTGTCGCCGAGAGCGGCGTTGCGGAGATGGCCGATGTGGGCGGCCTTGTTGGGGTTGATATTCGTGTGCTCGACGATGACTTTGCCTCGAAGCGTCTTCCTCTCGGAGGGCGTCAGGAACGCTTCGAGGTACCGCGTCCTGTCGAAGAACACGTTCAGGTAGCCCGCCCCGGCCACCTCCACCCGCGAGACTCCTTCCACACGGGAGAGCGCGTCCTTCAGCTCCTCCGCGATCTTTCGCGGGGCTTTCTTGAGCGCGCGCGCGAGCTCGAAGGCCGCGGGAAACGCGAGGTCTCCGAGCTCGGTCCGCGGCGGCCGCTCACCCACGATCTGGGCGAGCTCGACGCCGAAACGAGATCGCACCGCGTCCCGGAGCGCGTCTTCGACTCTTGCGCGAAACCCTTCACTCATGGGGGCGATTATACACACCGCCCAGCCGGCCGACCGGGGAACGGGGAAGAACGCAAAGGCGCAACGGGGCAAAGACGCGAAGAAGAAAATACCAGGGGGATAGGGAGATGAGGAGACACGGGGATAGGACCGGCCCGGAGGAATTTTCGGAGCCATCCCCTTATCCCTCGTCTCTTCTTCTTTGCGACTCCGCGAGTCTCTGCGTCGTTGCGTTCCTTTCCCGTGTGTCGTGGGTATGGAACTACGCGCAAAAAGGTAAGATGTCGCATGGTCTCGGGATCTCGCGGAGCGCACTTCAGCCCCAGGCGGCGCACCGCGGTCGTCCTCGTGGGAGAGGGCACGGGCGCCGCCTATCTCGTCGGGGCGATGAGGGCACTCGACGCCGCCGGAATTCGCATCGACGTCGTCCTGGGGCGGGGCGCCGGCGCTCTGGTCGCGGCTTTCGCCGGTTTGAACGCCGAGGACAAGATCGACGGCGAGGGCGGGCTTCTCGACGCCGCCGCCCGCGTTCGTCCTTATCGGATCGCCCCGCTGTATCGTTTCGCCGCCCTGTGTCTCGCGACGTCCTTCGCGTTCTTCGCCGCGCCGGCGCTGCTGGGACTGATCTCGGTGGTGGTCCTTCCCGTCCAGGCGTTGATCCGCGGCCTTTTTCCCGCGGCCTCCGCGTCCAGTCCGAGCTGGCTCTCGGGCGCGGTCTCGGCGGTCGAGCCGTATTACCTGGCTGCGGTTGCCCTTCCCGTGATTCTTCTCTTCCTCGCTTTCTCGGCGCGCTGCCTGCGATTCCTGTGGCGAGGCAAGGGCCGCCGCCCCGGGTTCTCCGATCTATTCCCGCCACCTTTCGATCTCGAGCCGCTCGAGCGGCTTCTGTCGAGCCGTCTCTGGCAGCTCGCGAGGGGCACCGCGACCGAGGAGCGCCCGCGAGATCGCGGGGCGCTCTCCGAGGCGTACGTCCAGCTCCTCGCCTCGGGGTTGGGGCAGCACGGGTTTCGCGAGGTCGTCCTCTACGCGCTCGACTCCGACACCGGCGAGGAGATCCCGTTCGTCGCGCTGAAGGAAAAGTTCACGAAGAAGATGCAGCTCGAGCCGGGGCCGGGCCGGCGAGAGCCGATCGATCTATCGGGAGAGGGGGCGCCGATTCTGTTCGACGCTATCATCGCCGCTCTGACTCCACCCGGGCTCGCGCCCGAAGTGGGCCTGCGTCTTCCGCGGGGATCGAAGCTCGGTGGTGAAGTCCACCGCTTCGTCTCGAGCCTCTCGACCGGAGGCGAAGCGCTTCCAGACGCCGTCGCCGCCGGGGCCGAGCAGATCTTCTACGTCACCTCGGCCGCCTCCGGAGGCCGGGTCTCGGGGACGCTCTGGGAGCGGCTTTCGACCGGCGGCGTCAAAACGAGTCTCGAGCGCGATCTGCTCTGGGCGGAGGAGAGCACCGAGGTCCCGGTGTTCGTCGTTCGACCGGACTCCGAGAGGCTTGCTCCCTACGAGCTCGAAGGCCGCCCCCAGCTCGGAGGCGGAAGGCTCTCCGCCAGCGCTCTCGTCGACCAGGGAGCCCGGGACGTGGAGCGGCTCTTCGTTCGGCCGGTTCTCGGCGAGGAGATCCCCCCGGTGCACCGGGAAGCGACGGTGCCCGTGGACCGGGGTTGGAAAGCCGGTCCGAAGGAGCTATAGAGGCTACAATAGAGAAAGCCGTCGGGGTCTTCGGAATCCAGATGCACGATCTGCTCGGACTCTCCTTCATCGCGCTCGCCGTCCTGTTCACGATCTGGAACTCGGTCTATCTCTATCGGTACCTCACCTACCGCCGCATCGCCCGGTCGGCCGAGCTCACCTGGCTTCCCAAGAGGCCCTGGTTCTACAACCTTTGCCTCGGCATGGGGTTCTTCATGGTGAGTCTCACCGCGGTCTCCGTCTTCCAGCTGAATCGCCCGATCACGGTCGGGGCCCAGGCCCTGATGTCGCTCTACTACACCGTTCTCTTTCCCCTTTCGTTTACCATTCGTCGAGGGCTCTACTCCGGCGGAATCTGGACCGAAGGCGGTTTCGTTCCTTACTCCCGGGTCCGGGAGCTGAACTGGATCGAAAAGCAGGAGGTCGTCCTCGTGGTGACGACCGAGAGCGCCGTTACCGGAACCTGTTACACCCGGCTCGTCGTTCCCGGCGATCTCTTCGGACAGGCGAGGCGCATCCTCGCCGGGCACATCGAAGACCATTCGCTCACGGTCAAGAAGAGCATCCTCGGCTTGAGCGATTCGGAAAGCCCGGCGCAGGAGCAGGTGTGACGCGCGACGAGCTCCGCGCGCGGCTCAGCCGATCGCCCTTGGTCTGCGACGGGGCGATGGGCACGAGCCTCTACGCCCGGGGCGTCATGGTGAATCGGTGCTTCGACGAGCTCAACCTCTCGAACCCCAAGCTCGTGCAATCGGTCCACCGGGAATACCTTCAGGTCGGCTCGGACATGATCGAGACGAACACCTATGGGGCCAACCGGTTCAAGCTCCAGCCCCACGGTTTCGGCGACGTCGTCGGCGAGATCAACCGCCGCGGCGCCGAGATCGCGCGGGAATGCGCGGAGTCGGTCTCGCGCCCGGTGCTGGTCGCGGGAGCCATCGGCCCCCTGGGAAAACCCATCGCGCCCATCGGAACCGTCTCCGAGGAGCGCGCCTTCGAGGCGTTCCGCGAGCAGGCGGAGGGGCTCGTCGAGGGGGGCGTGGACCTCATCCTCCTCGAGACGTTCTCCGACTTGAGGGAGCTCGCCCTCGCGGTCCGGGCCGTTCGGGCGGCGGGCAAGGACCTTCCGCTCGTCGCCCAGATGACGTTCGGCGACGACGGCGCGACCCCGCTCGGGGCGAAGCCGGAGCACGTGGCGCGGACGCTCAGCGGTCTCGACGTGGACGCCGTCGGGGCGAACTGCAGCGTCGGCCCGGAGCTCATGCTCCAGGTGATGGAGCGGATGCGGTCCGCCACGAAGCTTCCCCTCGTCGGCACCGCGGCCGGACGGTGCCGGGTCTCC
>DAISKN010000729.1:0-3593 GCA_036820975.1 Acidobacteriota bacterium
GTTCCTGGAGCAGGGCCCGCCGGCGAACCTCACGGTGCTGCGCCGCTACGATCAGGCGAACCGGGACAAGAGCCGCGTCGGTGCTCAGGTGCAATGGGCCCCGGACAGCGCGATGTTCACCCTGTCCGCAGCCTACTACCTGAACCGCGACGACTACGACGACTCGCCGGTGCCCTGCGTGGCGGCGACGCCCGCGGATCTCGCATTCTGCCCTGGCGGCGAACAGACGCCCCTCGGGCTGATGAAGGCCGAGTACGAAACCTTCAACCTCGACGTCGACCTGTCGCCGAGCGACCGCACCACGTTCTACGGCTTCTACTCCCGTGAAGACCTCTTCAACTACCAGACGGGCCGGCAGAGCGCGGCGACCATCAACTTCAACCCGACGTCGAACTGGACCTCGACGGTGGACGACAAGGTCGACACCCTCGGCGCTGGAGCCAACTTCACTCTGGTGCCAGAGAAATGGTTCCTCGACCTCTTCTACCGCTACCAGAAGGTGGACGGCGACAACACCATCGAAGCCGGCCCGGCGCTTCGTCCCGCCACCAACCCGGCTCAGAGCATCGCCGAGTACGACGACACCAAGATCAACTTCGTATCCACCCAGGTGCGCTACAAGCTCGCCCGGGACTGGACCTTCGGTCTGGGCGCGTTCTGGGAGGACTACGAGATCCGGGACACGCAGACGGACGAAGTGCTCTTCTACATGCCTGGCTCGTTCTTCATCAACGCGATCAACACCGACTACCAGGCGTGGGTGGGCTGGCTCAATCTGAGCTACAGCTTCTGACGGAGGTCTCCTTCAGGGTCGCCAGTCGACGAAGAATCGCACGCTCCGGCTCTGGAGCGGATGGAAGTGGACGTCGCTGAACGCTTCCATAGGCTCGCTCGGAAGGCGCGACTCGTAGAAGTAGTCGACGTCGTCAGCCTCCACCGCGATGAGCTCGTCCGCGCGTCCCGTCACCGATACGATTTCGTTCACCCGCAGAAGGTCGCGCTCGGCGGTGAGCGCGACCTCCGCGATCCGGCCGGCCCTCGATCGCCTCGAGCGCGGCCCCGGCGAAATGAAGGACCGACCCTGTGCCATGATCGGAGTCGGCCGGGACGGCGCCCTCGGGCGCATCCGGAGGGGGTCGTTGCGATGCAGATGGGGATGCGCGTCCGCGTGAGGGTGAGGGTGCTCGGCCGCGCCACTCGGCCCGTGCGTGTGGTCGTTCGATGATCGAGGTTGTGGAGGAGCGGGAGGGCGTACAGTCCCGAAAACCACCCTACCGCGGCTGCCAAGGCCCCGAGACGGGGACGAGTCCTCCTGGCATCGGGCAATCGCGCTTGCAGGAACGTCAAATGGTAGGTTGGAGGGGACCATGAACGTTCTCGACGGACTCATTCCGGAACCGCAGCGGCTCGAGCTCGACCACGTCGACGTGGCGGCGCCCCCGGACGAAGCATGGCGGGCCGTTCGCCATCGGGATCTGGCGCGCTCGCCTCTGGTTCGCGCGCTCTTCTCTATCCGGACGATCCCTTCGCGTCTTCGGGGGGAAGAAGTCCAACCGACGGCGATGAGAATCGACGACATCGTCTCCTCCGACAGACCGGGGTTTCGCCTTCTCGCCGAATCCGACCGCGAGGTTGCGGTGGGCGCCATCGGCAAAGTCTGGGAGCCCGACATTCCCTTCGTCGACGCGCCCTCCGCGGAGAAGTTCCTTCGATTCGAAGAGCCCGGCTACGCCAAGGTCGCCTGGGCGCTCCGCGTCCTTCCGAGGGGCGATTCGGGATCTCGCATCGAGATCGAGGTGCGGGTATCGACCACCGACGAGGAATCCTGGCGCAAATTCCGGCGCTACTTCCGTTTCATCGGCCCGGCCTCTCGCTGGATCCGCCACCACTTGCTGAATGCGTTCTCGAGCGAGCTAGGAGCGCCGGATGGACTCGAGAACGAACGTCCGCTTCCGGGAGACGACCTCCTTCCGGATGCGTCGGCTCAGATGACCCATGGCGTCACCATCAACGCGAGCCCCGAAGAGATCTGGCCCTGGCTCGCGCAGATGGGTTGCCGTCGCGCCGGCTGGTACAGCTACGACTTCCTCGACAACGCCGGAATCGAGAGCGCGCGGGAAATCCACCCCGAGCTTCAGCGGATCGAAGTCGGCGAAACGCTGCCGGCCACGCCCGAGGGAGACGACGGCTTCGAGGTCCTTCGAGTGGAGCCGCCGCTGGTTCTCGTTCTCGGAGGCCTTTTCGATCCCGTCGCCAACTCGCCGCTTCCCTTCGCGTCGCCCCGGCCCGAACGCTTCTCGCACATGAGCTGGGCTTTCGTGCTCGAGCCCCTCGACGGGGAGACTCGCCTTCTCGTGCGCGTTCGGGCGGCATTCTCGAGGAAGGAGCGCCTCAAGCTGGCCTGGATCCGCCCCGTGCATCACTTGATGGAACGGGCGCAGCTCCGCGGGCTCGCTGCCCGGGTCGAGGAGCGCCTCCGCAAGGACGGCGTTCGTGAGGTGGCGTCGGGTCTGCTCGGGGCCTCTGAAATGGCGCTGCGGCTTCTGACGCCGTTTCTCCGTGGCTCGCGAAGCCACTGGGGGCTCGACGAGGAGGCGGCCGGACGAGATTACCCCGGCGATGAGCTCGTCGAGCACCCGCGCTGGAGCTGGACCCACGGAATCGAGATCGACGCGCCCCCCGAAGGCGTTTGGCCCTGGGTCGCCCAGATAGGCGCCGACCGCGCGGGGTTCTACAGCTATCAGTGGCTCGAGAACCTCGCGGGCTGCGAGCTTCGAAACGCGGAGACCCTTCGCGAGGAGTGGGAGCATCGCG
This sequence comes from Acidobacteriota bacterium, assembly GCA_036820975.1. Lineage (GTDB taxonomy): Bacteria > Acidobacteriota > Vicinamibacteria > Marinacidobacterales > SMYC01 > DAISKN01. The sequence continues at coordinate 2,815 of DAISKN010000729.1, forward strand.
CCGGGGACACTCTGGTGCTGCACCCGAAAGCTCCCCCGATCCCGATAACCAAGGTCGAGCCGGGGCGTTACTTCCTCGCGCACGCTCCGCGCGCGGCCGGGGAGTCCTGGGCCGCCGTGAGCTGGCTCTTTCTCGTCGAGCCGCTCTCCCCGGGGCGCAGCCGATTCATCAGCCGCTTCCGCTCCGATTGTTCGGACGATCTCGCGACCCGCCTCGCCTATGGTCCCCTCCTCGTCGAGCCCGTGGGCTTCGTGATGGACCGGCGCATGCTCCGGGGAGTGAAGGAAAGGGCGGAGCGTGGGCGACGCGGAGCGTGAGGAATCGGCACCTGGTGCAAGAAGGGGAATATGGGGATTGGGAGACGTGGAGATACAGGCCCAGTGGCGAATCGTGGCCCCATCCCCTTATCCCCTGGTCTCCCCATCCCCTTTGTATTTGAGAGGGCGATGAGTCGTCATGGGTGAGCTGGTACTGGATCTTCTCGGGCCGGGGATGGAGCTTCGCCAGACCCACATCTCCTGGGTGTTTCTCGGTGCTGACGACGCGTTCAAGGTGAAGAAGCCGGTGTCGCTCGGCTTTCTCGACTTCAGCACGAAGGAGAAGCGCCGTGACGCCTGCGAGGCGGAGGTCCGGCTCAACCGCCGCCTGGCACCCGACGTCTATCGAGGCGTCATCCCGGTGACCCTCGACCCCCTCGGCCGCCACCGATTCGGAGGGGAGGGCGACCCTGTGGACTGGGCGGTTTCGATGAAGCGCCTTCAGGACTCGCACCGGGCGGA
>DAISKN010000730.1:0-3588 GCA_036820975.1 Acidobacteriota bacterium
GAGCGGGCCCTTGGCCTCGAGCCGAGGTGCCCATTTCGTCCGCGTGAACGCGAATCACGATCCGGAGCTTCCCTCCCGGAAAGACGTCGACTGGGCCCTTCGCGAGGACTGGCTCCGGGAGAAACGAGAGGAGAGCCGGGCGCGCAAGCTCGAGGAGCTCCGGGCGCGGTACCGGATCGACCGGCGGAAAGACTAGCGGGGTGCTTGAAAAACGCATGCGCACCCCGTGCGAGCGGAGCGTTCGACTTCGCCGAGGCTTCGTCGAAACCGCGCCGTACCCCAACCCGCCTTCGCGCGAAGCGCTCCGGCGAGGTCTCGCCGAAGCCCAAAGGGCGGGGGCGGGAGGGCGGAGGCGGGAGGCCGGCCCGAATGGGCCGTCGGCATCTTCGGGCCGCGGGGGTGGGGCCCCGCGGCACGGATGCACTCTCTAGATCCCGCGCCGGCTCCTTCGCTCCTCCACCCACTCGAGGAACCGCTCTTTGGGCCAGGTGTTGGCGATGCGGGACGGATCGACCCAGCCGCGGGTCGCCTGCAGCACGCCCCACTCCATGCGCGCGAGCTCGCGCGTGTGGTGGGCGTCGGTCGAGACGACGAACGTCACGTCGAGCTCGCGCGCGCGATACAGCACCTCGCTCGAGGCATCGAGGCGCCCGAGGGCGGCGTTGATCTCGATCGCGGTTCTGGTCTCGACGGCTTTTTGCAGGATGGCGTCGATGTCGAGCTCGATTCCGGGGCGCCGGCCGATTCGCCGCCCGCTGAGATGCGCGACGGCGTCGACGGTCGGATCTTCCATCGCGGCCGCGACCCGTCGGGTTTGCTCGGCGGCTGACAGGTCGAAATGCGAGTGAACTCCGGCGACGCACCAGTCGAAGCCGCGCCGGAAGGTCTCGTCGTAGTCGAGGCTCCCGTTGGCGCCGATGTTGAGCTCCACTCCGTGAAGGAGCGCCATCTCGGGGTACCGTGGGCGGAGAGCTTCGAGCTCCTTCCGCTGATCGAGAAATTTCTCGCGGCTTACCCCGTTGAACGCGAGATTCTCGCCGTGGTCGGTAATCGCGAGGTACGCGTATCCCCGCGCGGCCGCCGCCTCGACGACCTCCTCGAGATCACTCCGCCCATCGCCGGAAAGAGACGTATGGACGTGGAGATCGCCGCGGAGGTCCTCCAGGCGAAGGGGTGAGAGGAGCCTCGCTTCGGCGGCCATCTCGATCTCGCCCCGGTCCTCGCGCATTGGAGGCGGGATCGGCGTGAGCCCGAGCGCCTCGTAGATCGCCTCTTCCCGGTCGGAGGCGACGATCTCCCCGGTCTCGACGACGGTGAGTCCGTACTCGTTGAGAAGCCACCCCCGGTCGAGAGCGAGCTGCCGCAGCTTGATGTTGTGCGTCTTGGAGCCGGTGAAGTACTGGCAGGCCGCTCCGAACTGGTGGGGCTCCACGATCCGCAGGTCCACCTGCAGTCCCGTCGAGGTGAGGACCGAAGTCTTGGTCTCTCCGCTCCCGATGACCTCGCTCACCCTCGGCAGCTTCACGAACCTCTCCATGACCGCCGAAGGCGCTTTCGACGCGGCCACGATGTCGATGTCGGCGATGGTCTCCCGAAAACGGCGCAGGCTCCCGCAATAGAGAGCGCGCTCGACCTCGGGGAGCTTCTCGAGCTCGGCGACGAGCTCCCGGGCGACGGGGAGCGCCTCGGCGATGGGGACGCGCTTGTCCTTCCCCGTGAGACCCATGCGGGCGATGGCGTGAAGGATCTTCTCCTCCATCTTCGCCCCCAGACCCTTGAGGTCGCGCAGCTTCCGCGCGTCGATGGCGGCCCGCAGGTCGTTCAGGTTCTGGATGCCGAGCTCGCTCCGCAGGCGCAGAAGAGTCTTGGGGCCGAGCCCGGGAATCCTGCCGAGCTCCACCAGCTCCGGCGGGTATTTCTTGCGGAGGTCGTCGAGCTTCGCGATCCTTCCCGAAGTGAAGAACTCTCGGACCTTCTTCGCCGTGCTCGCGCCGATGCCGTCGATCCGGGTGAGCTCCTTCTCCGAGAGAGCCGACAGGTCTCCGCGGTAGGTCCCGAGTGCGTCCATCGCATTCTGGTAGGCGCGCACCCGAAAGGCGTTCGGAGAGCCTTCGTCGAGAACCGTGAGCTCGACGAGCTCCCTGAAGAGCGCCACCAGCGCGTCGTTCGGCCCCACCCCGGAAGTCTATCTCATGCCGCCGAGCCGCAATGCGAGGTTGCCATACGCCAGCGGTTTCGCGAGAATGCCTCGTGGCCCTCACGTTCATCCTCGTACTCGAGCGCGACCTGCCCGACTGCGAGCCCCGCGGATTCGACGGACGATGCCTGGCGAAAGCGCGCCACGCGCTCGACGCCATCGCCCACGAAGAGGATCTCCGGGGGCCCGGAGAGTTCGTCGCCTTCAGCCAGAAGGAAGCGGAGACGCTGGCGGAGGACATGAAGTTCGACGCTCCGACGGTGGGAGGTCAGACCGGCCGCTGGTTCCGCGCCGCCGACGGTCTCGAAGTGGTGCGAGCCATCCGGAACCACCTCATCGAGCATCCCGACGAGCTCGACGAGGCAAAGGAAATCACCGAAGCCCTCGAGGCGTTGGAAACGATGCTCGCCGTCGCTCAAAGAGAGAACGTTCGTTTCCGACTGAGCCTGGATTACTGACTCTTCTTCTCGAAGAACTCCCGCACCAGCCTCCGGATCAACGCCGCCGATCCCAGGACGGCGATTAGATTGGGGATGGCCATCAATCCGTTCATGGTGTCGGCGATGTCCCAGACGAGCCGGAGGCTCCCGGTGGCGCCGAACCACACCATGCCCACCCAGAGCAGGCGATACGGAAGGATGACGCGGTCACCGAGGAGGTAGACGGCCGCGGTCTCCCCGTAGAACGACCAGCCGATGAGCGTCGAGAACGCGAAGGTGAGAAGGCCAACCGTCACCACGGAGTGTCCCCAGACGCCGGGAAGACCGACCTCGAAGCCCTTGCCGGAGAGCTCGGCGCCGGTCAGACCTTGATCCCACACTCCGGTGACCAGGATGACCATTCCCGTCATGAGGCACACGATTACGGTATCCACGAACACCTCGAAGATGCCGTAGAGCGCCTGCCGCACCGGGTGGTCGGTGGTCGCCGCAGAGTGCACGATGGGCGCGCTTCCGAGTCCCGCCTCGTTCGAGAAGAGTCCCCGGGCCACGCCGAAGCGCAGGGCCTGCATGACCGTCGCGCCGGCGAACCCGCCGACCGCCGCGTGTCCGTTGAACGCGCTTTCGAGAACGAGCCCGATCGCATGGGGGATCTCCGCGGCGAACCGGATGAGGATGACCAGTCCGCCCCCGACGTAGGCGATGCACATGAACGGGACGAGGTACTCTGCGACCTCGGCGACGCGCCGGATCCCGCCGAGGACGACTCCGGCAACGAGCGCCATCAGGATCACCGCGCTCACCCGCGTATCGATCCCGAAGCTCGACTGGAGCGCCGCGCTCACGGAGTTGGCCTGGACCATGTTCCCGATGCCGAACGCCGCGAGGCTCGTGAAGAGGGCGAAGAGGGTGGCGAGCCAGGGAAGCCCCAGGCCCTTGCTCAGAATGTAC
>DAISKN010000731.1:0-3587 GCA_036820975.1 Acidobacteriota bacterium
AATCGAGCTGACGCTTCGACAGGCCTCAGCTCGATCCAGTCGATTCCGAGAAGCCCTCCCGGCGGAAGGTCGACGTCCTCCTCCGTCGCGGCCCCGAGAAAATCGATGCGAAAGGGACTGCCGTTCAGGGGGACCGTCATTCGCTCGACGTCCCACGGGTACGAGTCTTCGCGGTAAACGAGCGTCTTTCGTCGGACGCCTCCGACGAGTACGTGAACGACACCGGGCTGACCGTAGCGATGTCCTCGTATCAGGACCTCGACGCCGCCCCGGTCGATCCGCGCCGGAATCTCGAGCGCCGCCCCTTCGTGGGCCATGCGCGCGAGAAAGTCGGTCATGCGCCGCTGCCCGCGCCGGATGCGGTACGGACCGTGATCCGGATAGCTCCGGCTCCAGGCCCGGTCTCCTTCGGGTCGGAACGCTTCGTCGCTTCCTCCGAGCTCCACCCGGAAGCCGTCGATCCGGCGAAACGCGAGGTTCAGCAGAAGGTAGCTGGCGGCGGAGTAGAGCAGCGCCGCTCCGAAGACCCAAACGAACCGTCGCCTGACGCCGGCGGAATCGTGCGAGCTCATGGAGGGCAGAGCATATCCGCCGGGGTCGAGCCGACTCAACCACCCGCAGATCGTCGATGCGTCGTAGCGTGCGAAGCTCGGAGTTTTCTCGGCGTCCATATCGAGACCCCGGGGACGATTCGGCTGTCTTCTCGAATACCGCTCGACGTACGGCTTGCCAAGGTGCTTCGCTTCGGCGGGACCTCGCCCGCAGTTCTCCGCGCGAAGGCGAACGCTCCGCTCGCGCGACTGCAGACGCGTTTTTTCCGCAGCCTGCCAGTGCTCCGTGGTTGCTGCTCTACGGCAAAGACATCGTCGAACGCGACACGCAGGGCGTGCTACGATCACTACAGGGGGGAACGGAGCTTGCGGACCCCGCGTTATGAGAGCCCAGATTGCCCTCCACCGAAGGTCCCAAATGAAGACGACCCGCGCACCCGAGCTCAAGCGCGCGTTGCGGCCCGTGCCCACGTTCGAGCGAGCGGTGCGCGAGGTCTCGAAGATGTTCTTCGAGGCAGGCATCCGCCACGCGCTGGTCGGTGCGCTCGGCGCGAACGCTTACCGCAGCCGACCGCGCACCACGGAGGACATCGCCTTCCTGGTCGGTAAAGAAGCGTTCGAAACCCATGACGGCGGCTTCGTCACCCTGCGTGTCCCCGTCATCGAATTCGACGGGATCGACATCGATCAGGTTCCGTTGACCGACGCTCTGCGCGTCATCGAGGAAGGGCTCGACCGGGCGCAGGTGAGCGACGGAGTTCCTATCGCTCCCATTGACACGATCGTGATCATGAAGCTCCTCGCCGGGCGCACTCAGGACCTGGCGGACGTTGGAAGCGATGGTCGAGTCGGGAGCCGACCGCGATCTCCTGCGAGCGGCCGTCCAAAACGCCGCTCCCGACCACCTAACCACCCTCGATCGGCTGTTCGGAAACGTCGACCGCCGCTGAGGGTTCGCTCCATCGCGCGGGCGAGAGTTCGGCCCCGCATGACGATGGGATCGCAAGACTCGTCGCCGTCCGAAACGGTCGGCGAGCCGGTCCGATCGCCAATCATCCCAAGGGCTCACGGAGCCCCGGTCTCGTGCTCCAGCTGCTCGCGAGGAATCCCGTCGAGGGCTCTCGGAAGTAGCGCGCTACTACCTCACCGCGAGCATGATGATCTCGACCAGAGCCTCGGGGGCCATGAGCTGGCTTCCCACCGTGGCCCGCGCCGGGGGAGGGCTTCCCACCATCTCCCGGTAGACCTCGTTCATCGCGTTGTAGTGCCGGATGTCGGAGAGATAGACCATGGTGTCCACCACGTCGTCGAAGTCGAGACCGGCGGCGTTGAGCGTCGCCCGCAGGTTCTGGAGCGTGAGCCGGGTCTGCTCCTTCGCGTCCGCGGAGTAGCCGTTCGGCCCGCGTCCCAGCATTCCCGAAAGGAAGAGACGCCCGCCCGCGTCGATCGAGGGGGAGAGGGGAGCCGAGGATGGCGTCGCTCCCGCGGGCGCCACCACCTTCCGCGCCGGGTCCTTGACCGCGGTGCACTGGATCTCGGAGACGAACTGCGCGTTCATGAGATCGGCTCGCACCGTGGCCCGGCTCGGCGGCGCCTGCGGGAAGAACGTCCGGTAGACCTCGTTCATGCCCTGGAAGTCGCGGGCGTCGTCGATGAACACGCGGCAGTGGGCGACGTCCTGGTATCCCATCCCCGCGGCTTCGAGAACCAGTCCCACGTTCTCGAGGATGTTGCGCGTCTGCTCCTGAACCGTCTTTCCCTCGGGCTCGAGGGTCTTGGGGTTGCGGGCGGTCGCGCCGGCGATGAAAAGCGTCGAGCCCACCTGGATCCCCCAGCTGTACGGTAGCTGCGGGCTCTGCATTCCCGCAGGGGTGATGACCTTCCTCTCGACTCCGGGACGGGCGGCGATCATCGAAAGCTCCACGAGGGCTCCGGGGATCGCAATGTCCGCCTCGACCGTCGCCCGCACCGGAGGGTCTTTCGGGAAATAGGTGCGGTAGACGTCGTTCATCGCCGCGAAGTGGCGGGCGTCGGAAAGATACACGTTCACGCTCACCGCCCGGGAGAAATCCATCCCCGCCGCTTTCAGCACGGTTTCGAGGTTCGCCATCGCCTGGCGCACCTGCGCCTCGATTCCCTCGGGCACCTCGAGGGTTCCCGGCTTGTTCCCGATGGCCCCGGCGAGGTAGAGGAAATCGCCGGACAGGACGCCCGGGCTGAAGGGAAGACCGACGCCGGATCCCTCGGGCGCGATGATCTTCTTTTCCGCGGCAGCGGTGGTGGCGGCAGTCGCAAGAAGCAGGAGGACGGCGATGGTTCGATTCATGCGGGGAAATATAACATCAGTTGTCAGTTGTCAGTTGTCGGTTGTCAGTTCGCGGTTGTCATCGTAGAGTGCCGGCACGGACTCGCCGCCGAGGACCGAGAACTGTGAATTGATGAGTGAGGGCTGATGAGTACCGAGGTCTTCCACTACGAGAACGACCAGCTCTCCGCGGCCGGTGTCCCGCTCGCGGAGATCGCGCGAACTGTCCCGACACCGTTCTACGTCTACGATCCCGCGGCCGCGCTCGCCCGCTTTCGAGGGCTCTCGCGCGCTTTCGAGGGCGTTCCCCATCTCCACTGCGTCGCTCTCAAGGCGAACAGCCAGCCCGCTCTGCTGCGGCCCCTCTTCGCCGAAGGCGCCGGAGCGGAGGTCGTCTCCGGAGCGGAGCTCGCCCTCGCGCTCGCTCTCGGTCTTCCCGGGTCCCGCATCGTCTTCTCCGGCGTGGGAAAGACGGACCGGGAGCTCGCGTCGGGGATCGCGGCCGACGTCCTCCTGTTCCTGGTGGAATCCGAGACCGAGCTCCGCGTGCTCGATGCGCTCGCCCGCGAGGCGGGGCGGACGGCCCGGGTCGCTCTACGCCTCAATCCCGATATCGACGCGAAGACCCATCCCCACATCGCGACCGGCGTGGCGACGGCCAAGTTCGGCATCGATCCCGACGAAGCGCTGAAGCTCTACTGCGACAGCGTCCTCGGCCCGATCGAAGAGGG
>DAISKN010000732.1:0-3581 GCA_036820975.1 Acidobacteriota bacterium
CCGAGGAACCGTAGGTCAATCGAAAATGCGATAGCCAGCGTAGCTGTAAAGGACTTGAGGTTCGCCGTGGCGTGGTACGAAGCGCTCTTGGGAAGAGCTCCAGATTCGACACCCATGCCGGAGGTAGCGGAATGGAAGTTCGCCCGTGGTGGCTGGCTACAGGTCTACCAGCTCCCGGAGCGAGCGGGAAGTGGTTCCTGCACCCTCGCCGTGAGTGACATCGAAGAAATAGTGACGCATGTTCAGAGGCTGGGCATCGACGACAGCCAAAGAAGCACGGGCGCGAAGGTGAAAACACTGATGATTGTGGATCCCGACGGGAATCACATTGCATTTGCGGGAGACGATCGATAAAAGTGCGGCGCGGTGACATGGACACGTGCCTGGGGCTTCTATGACGTCCAACCCGTTGCTGCGGACGCGCCGATCGTCGCGCACAGGGTCATGCGACGACGAACCCGGCTACTTTCTATGGCGGGGCGGCGTTTGCGTTTGGCGCCTCTCTGGTGCGGTTTCTTTGGTTCAGTTGACCGATGGAGATCGCTTTCAGAAAATGAGGAGGGCGCCGTCCGGCATAACTCATGCGCTTGCAGCGGGCGTGGCCCTCGTTTCAGATAGCATAGCTGACATCAGCGTTGCCGCCGGCATCGCGTTGCCGTTACCAAAGGTTGGCCACGCCGCTGAAGCGCAGTGTTTATACGTCCCGTGCCGTAGCCGTGCGATGGAGCTAGAACGAAGAGCGGAGGATGGTTGTATGTCCACGCGCAAAGACGAACTTGAAGTCGAAGTCCTGAAGCTGCCCGTTATTATCCGCGCCTTGATCGAGGGGTGAGAACATGGCGAAGGCGCGATCGAAATCGACCGGGAAGAAATCGACCCAGAAGATGAGCACGGACCCCGAGGCCAGCCGGCCCCACGTCCCGGGGTATGGAATCCCGACCACCGCGAAAGGGATGCTCCCCTGGTCGCACGCGGACGAGAGACTCGCCCGCTCCCTCCACTACTGGGTGGCGACGACGTCCGCGGACGGGCGTCCCCACTCGGTCCCGGTTTGGGGAGTCTGGGTGGAAGGCGCCGTCTGTTTCGGAGGCGGACCGGACACGCGTTGGTCGCGGAACCTGAAGGCCAATCCCAAGGTCGCGGTCCACCTCGAACAGGGAGACGACGTGGTGATTCTCGAAGGGGATGTCGACCGGGTCGAAGCCTCCGGTGACCCCCTGGTCGCGCGGGTGCAGGAGGCGTACGACGCAAAGTACAAGATGCCTCACCCGCCTCCGTTCTGGGTGCTTCGGCCCCGGGTCGCATTCGTCTGGCACAAGGATCTCCGGTCGGCGACCCGATTCCGGTTCCCTTAGCCTTCCTTCGACTCTGGTAGACTCGGCGCGGTCCATGGTTCCGGTGCCGCTACTTCCCACGCTCGCGTTCCTTTCGGTTCTACAGCCGCAGAGCCTGCCGCCGCTCGCGGCCGGTCCCGCGGATCCGGTGTTCACCACCTACGCGGCGCCTCTCTCCCGCTCGCGGTACCTCGTCGATGAGGGTTGGCATCTCCGCTTCTACGATTCCGGCAAGCCCCTCGCGCTTACCTCCGACAGCGCCGGGGAGTGGGGGTTCGGATTCGAGCTCGACGGCGTCGTTGTCTACCGAACGGGCGACTACGCGCGGCTTCCCGAGATCCGGCAGTCCTTCGCTTCCATCGCCCGATTCGCGTTCGAGCCTTTCCACCAGGTGGCGGTCGATGCGACGTTCGCCGTATACAGCTCTCGCGAATCGCTTCTCGCGCTCGCGCTCGCCAACGGGAGCGATCGGCCGAAGAAGCTCCGGGTCTTCGCGTTCGCGCTCTCCTCCGGAGCTCGCTTCTCGAGCGCGTCTCTCACCGAGGCGGGAGACGGTATCTTCTTCGGGCACCAGGAGCCTCCAGACGCCGTCTCCGAATCCCCGCCGCCCGAATACAACGGCCTCTTTCATGATCTGATTCTGACCGATAAAAAGGCCTACTCCTTCGGAGGCTATCCAGGTGGGGAAGCCGCGATGCTGCACGAGCTCGGCCGCGGGCTCCAGAGCGGCGATTTCTCCTCGGAGGCGGCCGCGCTTCTCCTCGTCGCCGAGGTCTCGCTTTCCCCGGGAGAATCGAAGCCGTTTCGCGTGGTGCGCGCCGTGGCTCCCGCATCCGAAAGCCGCGATTCTCTGCTTCAGGCCGGGCGGCGCGCGCTCTCGGTCCAGACGGTGGATCTCGAGCGGGAGGAGGCGGCGCTCTTCGCGAAGGCTCCGCGGCTCGCGCTCGATCCGAAAAAGGAGCTGATCTACCGGGGGGCTCTGTCTCTCGCCCGGCAGTCGATGCTCCCTCCCGAGGGCCGCACCCGGTTCAACTACTACGTCTTCTCCCGCGAGCCCACCTGGAGCTGGGGGCACGACGGCCAGGTGTTCCACGAGAGCCTCTCGATGCTGGCCTACGCCCATTTCGATCCGCAGAGCGCCATGGATTCCCAGAGGATCTTCATCGAGGCGCAGGAGCCGGACGGCTACATTCCCTACCGCATCGGCCCCTACGTGGTGCGGACGTTTCCGGTCGACGGCGAGAAGACGACGTCGGCTCCCTTCTACTCCTGGGTCAACTGGGAGGTGTACCGCATCGCGAAAGACCGGGTAGAGTCGAAGGGGTTCCTCGAGGACACCTATCGCTCGGGGGTTGCTTTCACCGAGTTCCTTCTCGCGAACCGGGATCGCGACCGGGACGGCCTCCTCGAGTGGGGCGGCCACGCCGTCCTGGAGTCGGTGCGCGACTCACTCGTGCCGATCTGGGATCTGCTGGGGGAAAACGACCCGAAGGCTCCCTCCTTCGTCGAGGCCCTCGATCTGAGCGTCATGGTCGTACAGGAGATGCGCGCGCTCTCGGAGATGGCGGCGGAGCTCGGGCGCAAGGACGAGAGCGCGTCCTTTCGCCGGCGGGCGGACGATCTGGCGCGGCTCGTCGAGGAAACGATGTGGGACGAGTCGACGGGCTTCTACTACAACGTCGACCGCGACACCAACGCCTTCGTCACGCGAGGCGGCCTCGACCTGAGGCGCCAGGAGATCATCGGGTTTCTTCCCCTGTGGGCCGGAGTCGCGAGCGGGGAGCGGGCGAAGACGCTCGTGGAGAAGCTCACCGACCCGGCCAAGTTCTGGCGGCGCTTCGGGGTCCCGACGCTCGCGGCCGACGATCCCGGCTACGAGCCCCAGATCCGAAGGTGCTGCCAGTGGAACGGGGCGGTCTGGCTCGAGTGGAACTACCTGGTTTTCTCCGGGCTTCGACGCTACGGCTACGAGGAGGTCGCGCGCGAGCTCGGCGAGCGCATGGTGGAAGCAGCGGCGACCCAGCTTTCCCGAAACCACCGCTTCTGGGAATCCTACAGTCCGGACGAGGTCAAGCTCGCCTCGCCTCAGAGCTATATCTGGGACTCCATCCTGGCGAGAGTCCTCATCGACCTCCACCAATGAACGCGCTCGCCCTGGTTCTCTTCGCCGCGGCCACCGTGCCACGGTTCGAACGGCCGGCGAGTCCGATCGTTCTCGAAGGCCCTGCCCGGCCCGCCGCCTATCTC
>DAISKN010000733.1:0-3574 GCA_036820975.1 Acidobacteriota bacterium
GGCCTCCTTGTCGAGAGCCACCAGCGCGCGCGTCCAGTCCAGGGTCTCGGCGATTCCCGGAACCTTGTAGAGCTCCATCTCACGAAGCTCCTGGACGAAGCGCGTCACCTGGCCCGAGAGCTTCTCCGACGCCTCCGGGAGCTTGGTCCTCACGATCTCGAGCTCCTTCTGGAACGTGGGATAGTCGATCCAGAAGTAGAGGCAGCGCCTCTTGAGGGCGTCGTGGACCTCCCTCGTCCGGTTCGAGGTGATCACCACCACCGGCTTGTTCTTCGCCTGGATGGTCCCGATCTCCGGGATGGTGATCTGGAAGTCCGACAGGAGCTCGAGAAGGAAAGCCTCGAACTCCTCGTCGCTCCGGTCGATCTCGTCGATGAGGAGCACCCGGGAGCGATCGATCTTGGGGTCGATTGCTTTCAGAAGAGGCCGCTCCAGGAGGAACTCCGGTCCGAAGAGCTCCTTCTCCTCGAGCTTCTCCTTCCGGCTCTCCGCGAGCCGGATGTGCATCATCTGGCGGGTATAACTCCACTCGTAGACCGCCTGGCTGGCGTCGATCCCCTCGTAGCACTGGAGGCGAATGAGATCGGTCGAGAGGATATCCGCGAGGACCTTGGCGATCTCCGTCTTTCCCACCCCGGCTTCGCCCTCGAGAAACAGAGGCCGTTCGAGCTTCAGGGCGAGATAGATGGAGGTCGCCAGGCCGCGATCGGCGACGTAGAGCTTCTGGCGAAGGAGCGACTGGAGCTCCTCGATGGAGTCGATCTTCAAGCCCGCGTCACTTCTGCTTCTTGGCTCGCGCGGCCGCCTCCTGGAGCGCGCGCCGCGCCATGACCGTGGCGAGATGCGTCCGGTACTCCCCGGAAGCGTAGAGATCGCCGAGCGGGTCCTGAATGGCTTCCGCCACCAGGGCCGCGGCCTCGGTGAAGAGCTTTGCGCTCGGCTTCTGGCCCGCGAGGAGATCCTGTGCCTTGGACACGACCAGAGGGTTCGGAGTCACCCCGCCCACCACCAGCCGGGCGCTCTTGATTTGGTCGTTCTTGAGGGTGACGATGGCGGCCACACCGACCACCGCGTAGCTCGAGGCGGGGTGTCGGTGCTTCAAGTACACCGCTCCCTCCCCCTTCTTTGCGACCGGAACGCTGACCTCGGTCAGGATCTCCGACCCCTTGAGAGCGGTCGTGAACAGGTCGGTGAAGAACTTCCGCGCGGGGATGCGACGCGAGCCCTTGGGACCGGTCGCGGTGATCTCCGCGTCCAGGGCGACGATGACCGTTGGATAGTCGGCCGCGGGATCCGCGTGCGCCAGGCTTCCGCCGATGGTTCCACGGTTTCTCACCTGGATGTCGCCGATTTGCGCCGCCGCTTCGCTCAGCAGCGGACAGCCCTTCCCGACGGCTCCGGATTCGACGATCTCGGCGTGGGTGGTGAGCCCTCCGATCTTGACGGAGGACTTTCCGGCTTTGATCCCCTGAAGTCCCTTCACCCGCCCGATGTCGATGAGGGCCGCGGGCGCGCTCACCCGGAGCTTCATCGCCGGAAGGAGGCTGTGGCCCCCGGCGAGAATCTTCGCATCCTTCTTCTTTCGAAGGAGCGTGACCGCGTCCTTCAGGTTCTTGGGCCGGTAGTAGTCGAAGCTCGCTGGGTACATGTTCACTTCTCCCCGAAGTACTCGATCTCGGAGCCGGCAGTCTTCTTCATGCCCACGTCCGACATCGCTTTCCAAATCTTTTCCGGCGTCAACGGCATCTCCAGATGGCGTATGCCCAAAGGCGCCAGAGCGTCCATCACCGCGTTCGCCACGGTGACGGTGCCGGCGATCGTCCCCATCTCTCCCGCTCCCTTGACACCGAGCGGATTGTGGGGCGACGGAGTCTCGATGCGCCCGATCTCGAACTTCGGGAACGACTGCGCCCGGGGCATCGCGTACTCCATCATCGAGCCGGTCAGGAGCTGCCCGCTCTCGTCGTAGACCCCCTGCTCCCAGAGGGCCTGCCCCACGCCCTGGACGATGCCGCCCATGATTTGCCCTTCGACGATCGTCGGATTGATGACCTTGCCGACGTCGTCGACCGCGATGTAGCGCGTAAGCTGGACCTCGCCCGTCTCGGGATCGATCTCCACCTGCGCGATGTGGGCGCTGTTGGGGAAGGTGAAGTTCGCCGGGTCGTAGAAGGCGGACTCCTCGAGTCCCGGCTCCATGCCCGCGGGAAGGTTGTGCGCGGTGTACGCGGCGAACGCCAGCTCCGCGAACCCCTTCGCCTTGTCCGGTGAGCCCTTCACGTAGACCTTGCCCTTGGTCTGGTCGTACACGATGTCGGCTTCGGATGCCTCGAGCTGATGCGCGGCGATCTTGATGAGCTTCGCCCGGACCTTCTGGGCGCTTCGCACCAGAGCGCTCCCGCCGACGGCGGCGCTCCGGCTTCCAAAAGTCCCCATGCCGAACGGCACGCGCCCGGTGTCGCCATGAACTATTTCCACGTCCTTCATGTCGATGCCGAGCTCGTCCGCCACCACCTGGGCGAACGTCGTCTCGTGGCCTTGACCGTGGGCGTGAGAGCCCGTGAGGGCCGTGATCTTTCCCGTGGGGTGGACCCGTATGACTCCGCTCTCCCAGAGTCCGACCGCCGAGCCGAGAGAGCCGGCGACCGCCGAGGGAGCGGGACCGCTCGCCTCGATGCAGCCGGAGACCCCGATTCCCACGAGCTTTCCGTCCTTCCGGGATTTCTCCTGGTCCTTGCGCATCCGGTCGTAGCCGGCGAGCGAGGTCACCCTGTCGAAGAGGCCGTCGTAGTCGCCGCTGTCGTAGAGGAGAGCCACCGGCGTCTGGTAGGGAAACTCGTTCTTACGGACGAAATTCTTTCGGCGGAGCTCGACGGGATCCATCGCCAGCTCGCGCGCGGCGATATCGACGAGGCGCTCGAGCATGTAGGAAGCCTCGGGCCGCCCCGCGCCGCGATAGGCGTCTACGGGAACGGTGTTGCTCAGAGTGCCCCAGACCTCACCCCAGACGCCCTTCATCTTGTAGAGGCCGGCGAAGAGCGTGACGTAGAGCGCCGTGGGAATGAGAGGCGCGAACGTCGAAAGGTAGGCCCCCATATTGGCCCAGGTCTGCACGTGGAGCCCGGTGAAGATGCCGTTCTTGTCGAGCGCGAGCTTCGCGACGGTGACGTGGTCCCGCCCCTGGGAATCGGTGACCGACGACTCGGAGCGCGTCGCCACCCACTTCGCGGGGCGATTCAAAGCTCTCGCCACCCAGGGAGTGATGACCTCCTCGGGGTAGTGGAAGATCTTGCTTCCGAAACCGCCGCCAACGTCGGGAGAGATGACGCGAAGCCGGTTCTCGGGAATGCCGAGGGTGAACGCCGAAAGCAGCAGGCGAATTGGCTGCGGATTCTGGCTCGTCGTCCAGACGGTCATCTCCTCCATGGGCGCGTCCCATTTCGCGACGCAGGCGCGAGGCTCCATGGCGTTCGGAATGAGGCGCTGGTTCACGAGCTCGAGCTCGACGACTTTGTGAGCGTCGGCGAACGCTTTCTCGCTTCCCGCCTTGTCGCCGAGCGCCCAGAAGTAGCTG
>DAISKN010000734.1:0-3574 GCA_036820975.1 Acidobacteriota bacterium
GGCGTTTGTCGCTCAAGTGGGTAGCTCTCTTTCTGCGTCGATAGACGCGGTGTTTCAGTCGTGGGTCATCGGGATGAGTCGCGAGAGGCCCCGCCTCCCAGTCGCTTTCGGAAACTTCGGGAAAATACACGGCGCCTTCCACCTCGACCGAATCGGGCACGAAAGCCAGGTCGATGACGTCGGCGTATTTCATCGCCTCCTCGAAGATCCGGGTTCCTCCGATGAACCAGACATCCCCTTGGCACGTCGCGAGCGCCTGCTCGAGGCTCGGGAAGCACTCCACCCCTTCGAGCTTCCTGCCGGTGATGACGACGTTCCGGCGCCCGACGAGGGGCTTCTTCGCGAGGGACTCCCACGTGAGCCGTCCCATGATCACCGTCGAGCCGAGGGTGAGCCGCTTGAAGCGCTTCAGATCCTCGGGATAGTGCCAGGGCATCCGGCCGAAGGCGCCGATGACCCCCTCGGGCGAGACCGCGGCGATGATGCCGCGGGTCACACCGCCACCTTGAACGAGATCGCGGGATGAGGATCGTAGCCTTCGAGCCGGAAGTGCGAGAGCAGGGTCTCGGTATCTTCCGAAAGAAGAGCCTCGACGTCATCGAGGGAGCGAAGATCGGGAGAGATGGCGAGCCGCGGGAGCGGCCTCGGAGCCCTCTTCAACTGCTCCCTCAGTCCGGGCACATGGTCGTACTCCGCCATCGAGCCGTCCGCCTTCGCCGTGTAGATGTGGGCATCGATGAGGGTATGGGCGAAGAGCCCGGGACAGATGCCGCTGAAATGCGAGAACAGCTCGAGGAGCAGTGCATACCCGGCGATGTTGTACGGGATCCCGAGAGCGATGTCGCAGCTTCGCTGCGTCAGATGCAGGTTGAGCCTCGGAGCCCCATCCCGGTCGAGCTGCACGTTGAGGGCGAAGAGCGCGTGGCACGGCGGAAGCTGGCTCCGCTGCGCGTTTCCGGGGGCCCAGGCGGTGACAAGCAGTCGCCGTGAGAACGGGTTCCGCTTGAGCTCCGAGAGCACCCATGCGATCTGATCGTTGAACGCCGCTTCCCCGTTCTCGTGCACCGGGAAATGCCGCCAGAAGTTCCCGTAGGCGCTCGGGACCCGGCCGTTCTCGTCGGCCCAGGGATCCCAGAACCGACATCCGTGCTTCCGCAGGAGCCCGATGTCGGGAACCCCCGAAAGAAACCAGAGGTTCTCGACGACGATGTTCTTCCAGGAGATGGCCTTGGTCGTCAGAAGAGGAAATCCGGCGGCCAGGTCGATTTCATAATTAATGTTGAAGCTAGAGAGGGTATCGACCCCGGTTCGGTTCTCCCTCCGGGTGCCGGTCTCGAGCACTTCCCGGACGGTATCGAGGTAGACCTTCATCGGATGGGCCGCATCATAGGCCCGAGCCGAAACTCAGCGCAAGACTTCCTGGAGCGCGTCGAAGAGCTTCTCGACGTCCCGAGGCACGTTGTAGACATGGGGGGTCACGCGAACCGACGTCCCCCGGATGCTCACGTACACCTTTCGTCGGGCGAGCGCTTCGAGAAGGTTCGACGGCAGCCCGCCGGGAAACTTGAGCCCGATGAAGTGAGGCGCGCGCTTGTCCCGCGGCGGAGAGCCGAGCCCGAGAGCGCTTGCGCGAGCGGCGATATCGTCTGTCATCGCTCCCACGGTCTCGGAAATATTCTCGACCCCCCAATCGAGGATCTGGCGAATCGCCGCCTCGGCCCCCGGAACGAGGGCGAAATTCGACCGCTCCCCCACGTCGAACCGCCGCGCCCCCGCATCGAACTCGTCCTGGTAATTCACGAGACCGGCGAAGTTCTCGGAGCCCTTGCGATGGATCCAGTTGTGCTCGATCGGCTTTCCCTCCCGCTGCCACCGCTCGGAAACGTAGAGAAGCCCGAGAGAGTACGTCCCCAGCAGCCACTTGTAGGTCGCGGAAGTGAGAAAGTCCGGCTGAATCTGGCGAACGTCGAGGGGAAAGGCTCCCGCCGACTGTGTGACGTCGAGGGAAAAGAAGATCCCTCGCTCCCGGCACGCCTCGCCGATCGCTACCAGATCGAAGAGCCCCCCGTCCGTCCAGTGACACTGAGGAAGCGCGACGACGGCGACCCGATTCTTCTTCTCGTCGAGGGTCTCCAAAACCGCCCGCGTCCAGTCGAAATCGGCCGGCCGGGGAACAGTAACGATGGACGCTTCTTTCTCTCTCGCCACCTCCCGCCAGGGATAGATGTTCGAGGGGAACTGATCCTCGACCGTAAGGACAGCCTGGCCGCGCGAGAGCGGAAGATTCGCCGCCGCCGTCGAAACCCCATAGCTAGCGGCCGCTATGATGGCGATGTCATCGGCCTTGGCATGGATGAGCTCTGCAAAGGCCGACCGCAGCCGGTCGGAGCCGGTATAGAAGTCCGCAGCAGAGATCTCCCAGGGATGCTGCTTTCGGTTAAGCCCCTGAACCACGGCGTCTCGCACCTTGGTCATGAGAGGGGACATGTAGGCGCAGTTCAGGTAGGCGATGTCGTCGGGGATGTCGAAAAGGTGGCGCTGACTGGGGAGCTTCATTGGTAGATCCTATATCCGCTCGAAAGAGTGAGGTTTCGCAGGACCCCCTGTCAAACCGTGTGTGCGGTATGGCTGCATACGGCTTACCGGTGATCTCTCGAGCAGCAGCATTACACTCTAACCTAACCGCTCGATCGCCCTGCAGAGGCTAGAGCGCATGCACGTTGTCTCGACCGCACCCCGGCCGTCACTGGAACGCTACTCCAGGATTCTAATTTACAATCGTGTCCGTCATTAAGACGCACATGACACCCGCTTTTCCTTCTCAACTCCCATTGCCACCCTATACCCTGGAGGAAGAAAACATCGCGGAGATTTCTCGGGACCGTTTTCGCCTCCCGGGAATCGTCCTACGGTTCTTCGCCATGAAACGAAATTCGTTCCAGCAATCGTAAATTGCGACCTGCGATTTCTCGCATTGGAACGGAGAGAGTCTCGTCCTCGCCCGCTCGTCGCCAGAAGGTCCTGGCCAGCGTTGCCGCGCGGTCCCAAACCTCCCAGGTGTCGGCTGTCGGTGTTGGGGGCACGAAATCTCGATTGCGAAGCTGGCCGTCGCTCGTGGGCGCGTAGAGCGTGGGCAGATGGTCAAAAGCAGGCGCGAGGCGGAAACGCGCCCGCCGCGCCGTCGTAGCGTCGCCCACGCCGTCGTTCTCAGGTAGCAAAGCGATGTTGTGGTGATGGCGATCTTCGTTGGCGATCAGTCGTGCGAACGCCTCGTTCAGCTGCAGACGGCGAGAGTCTTCATTGGACAGCACGCCCAGAGCGCGAAGGGAGTTCGCGGCGCGGGCCCACGACACGGTTGGGTCTTGATGCGCTGCAGCCAGACTAATCATGGCCCGCCGTCCCCTTTCGCCCACTCGATCGAAGCGAACAATCTCCAAGAAGATGTAGGGTTTCGTTTCTACGAGCTCCGCTTCCACCGCGGCGATGCCACCCTCCCTGAGCACGTCGAGGGCCAGCGCTTCCTGGTCATCATCCCCGACAACGCAGATGTTCCCATGACCTGAAGCCAGGCCAA
>DAISKN010000735.1:0-3571 GCA_036820975.1 Acidobacteriota bacterium
CCCCCAGAACCGGCGCGCAACGCGCCTGGGATCGCCCGTCCCGCGGCATCGCCTCCGGGGCGTGGGCGCCGATGGTCTCATCCTCTACCGGGGCCCCGAGGGCGACTTCGGCGACTTCGCGATGACGCTCTACAACAGCGACGGCTCGTTAGCGGAGATCTCCGGCAACGGGTTGAGGTGCCTCGCTGCCTATCTCGTCCATCGGGGGCTCGCGACCCGCGACCCCGTGGAAATCTCGACCGGAGCGGGGCGGCTTTCCCTGTCTCTTCTCGACCGCGAGGATTTCCGGTTCCGGTTTCGCACGAACATGGGAGCGCCGCGGGATCTCACGACGGAGACTCTGGTCGCCGAAGGCGAGAGCTTCGAGACGACGACGCTCTCCCTGGGAAACCCGCACTGCGTTCTCTTCCGGAGCGGCTTCGACGTCGCCGAGCTCCGGAGAATCGGACCCCGTCTCGAGTCTCACCCGAGGTTTCCCCGGAAGACCAACGTCGAGCTGGTCGAAGTCCTCTCGCCCTCCGACATCCGCATGGGCATCTGGGAGCGGGGAGTGGGGGAGACCGCCTCCTCGGGCACGGGCTCCTCGGCCTCGGCCGTGGCCTCGATCTGGAACGGCCTCGCGAAGAGCCCCGTCCGGGTGCATTGCCCCGGAGGGGTCATGACCGTCTCCTGGGAACAGGGGGGCGACGTCTTCCTCGAAGGCGACGCGTCCATCGTGGCGGAAGGTTCGTACCTCTTTCGCTCTCCGTGACCCGCTTTCGACGAAACCCGCAATCGTTCCCTGGTAGAATGAGCGTGGGATGGACTCACAGCAGACACGCCTCGTCGAAGCCCTGGCGGAATTTCCCGAGGTGGAGCTCGCGGTGATCTTCGGCTCCGCTGCGCGGGGCAAGGCGAGTCGGGGAAGCGACATCGATATCGCAGTTCGCACGAAAGACGGCACCGCGGAAGCGCTCCGCCGATTGGAAGCGCCTCTGGCTCGCGCCGCGGGATGCGCGATAGATCTGGTGCCGCTCGACGAATCTCCACCGCTCCTTCGATTCGAGATCGCTCGTGACGGAAAGGTGCTGATCGAGAAGAAGCCGCACGCATGGGCGGATTTCCGCGCTCGCGCCATGCTCGATTGGTGGGACTGGGCGCCGATCGCGCGCAGGATTCACGCCGCGGCGGCAGCTCGACTGGAGAAGAGAATCAATCGTGGTTCGTCCTGACGTCGCCGGTCGCATGACGGCGGAGGCGAAGGCGGGAGTGAAATCCCTCCGGGAATTCCTGCTGGCCGTTTCCAGGGCCTCGGGATGAGAACTTGAACTAGGATACTGCTTACCGGAGGAGAACATGACGAAACGAACCGCTGGACTCGCCGCTTTGACTGTTGTTTCCGTTCTGGTTCTGGGCGCCGCCGCCGCGTCCTTCGTCGAATCGGAAGCGGACGTGGCCAGGAACGAGATCGAGGCCTTGATCGAAGCGTCCTACATCAACGGCGCCTTCAACGACCTGGATACCAAGTCGATGAAGGAAGGCTTCCACCCGGTGTTCAAGATCTACGGCGCCCAGAAGGACGGAGGTCTCCAGCAGCTTCCGATCGACGACTGGATCGCGGGAATCGAAAAGCGAAAGGCGAGCCCCGACTTCGACCCGAAGGACCAGAAGTGGGAGCACCGCTTCGCGCTCGTCGACGTGACGGGCTCGGCGGCCGTGGCGAAGATCGAGCTCTTCAAGGACGGGAAGCACGTCTACACCGACTACCTCTCGCTCCTGAAGCTCGGAGACGGCTGGAAAATCACCGACAAGGTCTATTACCGCCACGCGGAATCGTAGACGCGCGGGCGACTTCTCGCCTGGAGCCTGCCGCCCGACGGGCAAGTCCGGCCGTTCCGCACCCGTGTGACTCCCGACGGCCGCCACGCCGTGGTCTCCAATCTCGATCGGGCTACGTTCGATCTTCGACGTCTCCGCTCGGAAGCTCGTGAATGGGAACGGTGAAGTCCGACGGCGACTACTGACGGCGGTATTCGGAACGAGTAGCCTCACTCTATGTCAGCGGTCTGGGCGGCGTGCCACAGCTCGTCGTACTTGGCGCGCACCGAGGGCTTCACCCGTCCCCACGGAATCCGCTGGCTCGGGGACGACCGGCACGACTGGGTGACGGCGGAGTTCGAGAGGAGCCTCCTGAAAGTCGATATCGAGACGGGGGGATCGTCCAGCGGGGGGATATCGGTCAAGACGGCTCGCACCTGCTCGCGCTCTCGCCCGACGGCAAGCAACTCTACTCCGCGAACCGGGGCTCCGACTCGGTCAGCGTCTTCGACGCCTCGACGGGGCGGAAGCTCCGCGATCCCCCGGCGGGGTCCGGGGGCAGAGGGCATCGACGTCAGTCCCGACGGGAGAGAGATCTGGACAGGCTTTCGCCGAACGAACGAAGTGGAGATCATCGCGCGCGAAGGGCTGCGTTCCCGGCGCGTGCGCTGTCGTGTCAGATGGCGGAAGGTTCCGCGAAAGCAGTATCGAAGTCAAAAATGATCACCTAGAATTCGAACGGCGATGGCGAAGCGCCGAACACTGGTGTGGCCTGATTGGTGGGAATGGGAGCTCAAGATCTCGGCGCACATGCAGAAACGTTTCCCGAAGCGTGACTTTACCGAGATCGAGCTCCGCCGTATGATGGAGCATGCGACGAACTTCAAGAAGGATCGCCACGAGGGGCGTTGGATCATCGATACACGCTTTCGACAAAAGGCGTGGGAAGTCATCGTGGAACCCCTGGCGGATGAAATGAAAGTCGAGGTCATTACCGCTTACGAGTTCTGGAATGGCTAAGAGGCACGTGGATCTCGAGATCACCTATCGCGATGGTCGCCCGCGGCTCGGGTATCTGTATCTCTCCGATCCGAGTGAGAAGAGTGCACGCTCTCGTCGCGTCTCCGCCGAAATGGTCATCGATATCAACAAGGATGGCTCGCTCATCGGAATCGAGCTTCTCGATCCCGAGAACACGACCGTCGGAGCCATCAACGACGTGCTCGAGCAATACGGCCTCGAACCCATCCATGAATCCGACCTGAAACCGCTCGTCGCCGCCTAGCCCAAGTCCGTTCGCTGCTTTCAGGAGCGACCGACTCTGCCTCGGATCGTCCCGTGCGGGCTACTCGCGCCCAGGGCACCGCACCCGTGCGTATCGAAGCGTTTGTGTTCGCCTCGGGATCAGACGAGCAGGTCCGGAGCCGTCACCACCACGAACTCCCCTTCCCGTACACCTCCCGTGGTCACGGCGGGCACGAACAGGGCGCGCACCACGTCCTTCGAGGCGACGGCGGTGATGTCGGGTGGAGATTTCTTCGCGAGGTCGCCAAGCAGGCGCTTCAACTCCCGGGCGCCGAGCGGACGCTCGCTCCACTTGGCTTTACCGAGGAGAACGCGTTTCCCGTCACGGGATTCGGCGACGAGATCCCATTCGGGCGCTTGTCCGCGCCACCATCGCGAGGCGGCTTGCCAGGGGCCGAGCTTGGCGAGAGCCGAGCCTTTCCGGAGCGAGGGAACGCTCTTGCGGCAAAGATCCTCCCAGGTGGAGGCC
>DAISKN010000736.1:0-3570 GCA_036820975.1 Acidobacteriota bacterium
TCGGCTCGCTCCCCGCGCTCCTCGCGCGGGGAGGATGGGGCCCTCCGGGCCCCGCGCCCTAGGCGCAGCCGCTTCCTCCCGGCCGGGCTCGCTCCGCTCGCTCATGACCCGGGCTGCTTCCGGGAAGGTGAAGGCTCTCTCGTAGAGCGCGCGCCCCACGATGACCCCCTCGATTCCGGCGGAGGCAATCGTCTTCAGCGCCCGCAGGTCATCGAGAGAACCGACGCCTCCCGAGGCGATGACTCTTCCCCCGGCCGCTCGGGCAAAGCGGGCCGTGGCCTCCAGATCGACCCCGGTCATGACTCCGTCCCGGGAGACCTCGGTATAGACGAAGCCGGAGACGCCCTCCGCCGCCCACTTCCGCCCGAGGTCGAGAGGATCGGTGCCGGCTCCCTCGGTCCATCCGCGCACCGCGACCTTTCCGTCTTTGACGTCCACCCCGATCACGACCTTGGCTCTGTCTTCCTCCAATGCCCGGGTCACGATCTCGGGCTTCTCGGCCGCGACCGTGCCAAAGACCAGGCGTGCGGCTCCGCAGTCGCGAAGGCCGAAAAAATCCTCGAGGGTGCGAATGCCTCCCCCGACCTGCACCGGGATTGCGACCCGGCGCACGATCCTCTCGACGAGCGCCCGCTGGGGCGGCTCGCCGAAGGCGGCATCGAGATCGACGACATGGAGCATCGAAGCCCCTTCCGATTCCCAGTGAGCTGCGACCGCTTCCGGGTCGGACCCGTAGCGCGTCTCGCTCCCCCGTTCCCCGCGAACGAGGCGAACGCAGCTTCCCTGCCGGAGATCGATCGCCGGAATTATCCTCATGACGACAGGAAGTTCGAGAGCACCCGCAGTCCCAGGGTCTGGCTCTTCTCCGGGTGGAACTGAATCCCGGCGACCCGGCCCCTCCCCGCGACGGAGCAGAATCGCCCCCCGTACTCGGTCGAGGCCCAGACCACCCGTTCGTCCCGGGCGATCGCGTAATAAGAATGTAGGAAATAGAAATAGGAGCCGGGAGGAACCCCATCGAGGAGCGGCTCCTCCCGCAAAGCCTCGAGCTGGTTCCATCCCACGTGAGGCACGACGAGCTCCGAACCGAAGGCCTTCACTTTCCCTGGGAGGAGTCCCAGCCCCGGGACCCCCGGAGCTTCCTCGCTCTTCTCGAAGAGCATTTGGAACCCGACGCAGATCCCGAGGAGCTTCGCCCCCCGATCGAGCGCTTCCCGAAGAGGAGGCTCGAGGCCCCGCTCCCGGAGATTCCCCATCGACTCCCCGAAGTGTCCCACCCCGGGAAGAACGAGGAGGTCCTTACTCCGGATCTCCTCCGGCTCGCTCGTCAGGCAGAAGTCGACACCCAGACGCCGAAACGCCCGCCCCACGCTCCCGAGATTTCCCACGCCGTAGTCGACGATCGCCAGGGTCATCGAGAGAGCGTTCCCTTGGTCGAAGGCACGAGCCCCGGGCTGGTGCGGCTCGCCGCGTCCCTCATGGCGCGTCCGAAAGCCTTGAAGAGTGTCTCGGCGACGTGATGGCTGTTTCGTCCGTGGAGGAGGTCGAGGTGAAGGGTGATGCGCGCGCGATCGGAGACGGCGCGGAAGAAGTCCTCGAAGAGCTCCGTGGGAAAGTCCCCGACGCGCTCCGTCCGGAAGCGCACGCGATAGTGGAGGTAGGGCCTCCCGCAGATGTCGACCACGACACGGCTCAGAGTCTCGTCCAGAGGAACGTAGGCGGCGCCGAACCTCTGGATGCCCGACTTGTCTGCGAGCGCCTGCAGAAGGCACTCCCCCAGAACCAGACCCGCGTCCTCGACCGAGTGATGGTAGTCGACCTCGAGATCCCCTTTCGCGCGAAGCGTGAAGTCGAAGCGTCCGTGGTGGGTGAAGAGCACCAGCATGTGGTCGAGAAACGGCATCCCGGTCGCTATCGACGCGTTTCCCGAACCGTCGAGATCGAAACGAGCCTCGATCTCGGTCTCCCGGGTGCTCCGCTGAATCTCGCCTCTTCGCTCGCTCATTCTCCGTCCTCCAGAATCCGCTTCAACGCGCCGTAGAAAGATTCGTTCTCCTCCGGGGCTCCGATCGCCACCCGGAGCATCTCGGAAAGCAGCGGGTGCGCGCTCACGTCCCGCACCAGAATGCCGCGCGCGAGGAGGCCCTCGAACGTCTTCTTCGCGCCGATGGAAGTGCGGAACAGCAGGAAGTTCCCCTTCGACGGGAAGACCTCCATCCCAGGGAGGGCCTTCAGCCGTTCGTACAGCCGGTCCCGATCGCGGGCAATCGATGCCGCGCGCTCCCGCAGGAGCCCTCCGTGCGCGGCCGCCACCCGGGCCGCCTCGATCGTCACCCGGTTCAGCGGGTACGGCTGCTGCGCTTTCCGCATCTCGGCCGCGACCTCCGGGGCCGCCAGCAGATATCCGAGTCTCAGTCCCGCGAGAGCGAGCGCCTTCGAGAACGTGCGGAAGAGCACGAGGTTCGGGTGGTCGTAGAGGAGCGGCCGCGCGTTGCCCCCCGCGAACTCCCAGTAGGCCTCGTCTAGGGCCACGACGCCCGGCGTCCTTTCCGCGATGGTCTCGATGTCTCTCGACGCGAGGACCGAGCCCGTGGGGTTATTGGGCGAGCACAGGTAGACGACCACCGGCTCGTGCTCCTCGATGGCATCGAGGAGCGCCCCGACGTCGTACTGCATATCCCGAAGCGGCACTTCGATCGCCGAAGCACCCACCAGACGGGTGGTGTAGGCGTAGACGAAGAAGCTCGGCGTGGGCGCCACGGCCTTGCGGCCCGGCTCGAGGAAGCTCTCCGCGAGACAGTGAAGGAGCTCGTCGGATCCGTTCCCGACGAGGATTCCCTCCTCCGGCCAGTCGCTCATCTCGGAGAGCGTCCCCAGGATCTCGGACTGTGACGGCGAAGGATATCGGTGGAGCGGCGCCCTTCTCAATGCCTCGAGGAGCTCCTCCCGCATCACGTCGGGTATGCCGAGGTTGTTCTCGTTCTGATCGAGCTTGACGGCCGAGTCGCGCCGATCGAGGTGATAGGGAATGAGGGCCTTCACGGCGGGACGGATCCACGAAACCGCTGATCTCTTCTCGCTCATGACTCGAACCTTATGGCGACCGCGCGGGCATGGGCCTCGAAGTCCTCGGCGCGTGCGAAGGCCTCGATGTCGGCGCGATCGCGCTCGAGCCGTTCCCGGCTGTAGCGGACGACGCTCGAGCGTTTCATGAAGTCCTGGACTCCCAGCGGAGAGGCGAAGCGCGCCGTCGCTCCCGTCGGTAGCACGTGGTTGGGCCCGGCGTAGAAGTCCCCCACGGGAACGGGCGACCAGGGGCCGACGAAGATCGCCCCCGCGTTCGAGATCCCCTTCGCCACGCCGTCCGCATCTTCGGTCAGGACCTCGAGGTGCTCCGGGGCGATGCGATCGACGGCGGCGATCGCTTCCTGAAGAGTCCGGGCGAGCACGATGGCGCCGTGCGCCGCGAGCACCTTCTCGACCGACTCACGCCTCGGAAGCGCTTTCGTCTGGGCCTCGACCTCGCGTAAGACGCGCTCCGCGAGCGCGCGCGAGGTGGTGACGAGAATC
>DAISKN010000737.1:0-3563 GCA_036820975.1 Acidobacteriota bacterium
AGGATCGTCTGGGGGTCGTAGAAGTCGATCATGGTCTTCATGTCGAAGAACATGGGAAGGCTTCCGAGGATGATGGGAGCACCGGGTCGCGCGAGCTGCGAGAGCGTGAGCCCCCCGAGGAGCTCGGCGTTCAGGAAGGCGAGGGCACCGGCGCAGGTCAGAGGGGTGGTCATGCCCGCCATACCGTAGTTCGAGTAGATGGCGGGAATCGACCGCTCGACGGAGTCCAGGAGCTTATCCGTCGTGCCTTCGTTCACCACCAGCGGGGTGATCGGGTTCAAGTAAGGTATCGCGAACGGCCTTTCCCCGAGGTCGCCCCGCACCGCGTCGAGAAGCTTCAGCACTTCCGGGTACAGCTTCTCGTCGGAGATGAGGAGCACCAGCGGTTTGGTCGAGTTCGCGACCATCTCCAGGACCGCGTAGAGGTCCGCCACCTGCGGCGGGAGGTCCCGCAGAACCCCGAGGGTCGAGATCACGTCGTAGCTCGGAAGGGCCTGGCACAGTCGGACGCTGCGCTCCATGTGCGAGCGGGCGAAAGGCGCGAGCTCGTCCGTCGCCGGATCCTGGTAGAAGAGATTGGTGACACCGACCCCGAACCGCGTCTCTCCGTCTCCGAGCCGGAACGCGGGCTGGCCGCCGCGGTCGAAGATGTCGATGGTCGCGGGAGCGGACTCGATCGCGGCATCGACGAGATCGCGGTGGATGTACACCCGGTCGCCCTCGAGCCGCGCGCCCCCGGACGCGTAGACCTTGCGCGCCCGCTCGGAATCGACCCTGAGACCGGACTTCGCGAGGATCGTAAGCGAGGCTTCGTGGACCGCTTCGATCTGGTCGTTCGTGAGCAAGGTCAGTCGCGGGCGGGCGATGTTCTCCATTGAAAGCTTCTCCTGATCGCACATCATCTCCCGACCGGGGGTCGGGGTAAACTGTGGAATCGTGACAAGGCGTCTTCCACGCTTCTCCGCCGGGGATCTCTTCGCCGACCGCTACCTCATCGTCGAGGACATCGGCGCCGGGGGTATGGGCGAGGTCTACAAGGCGAAGGACCGGGTGCTGGGCCACTCGGTGGCGTTGAAGCTCCTCCGTCCCGAGATCGCCGCGGGCGGCATCGGCGTCGAGCGCTTCAAGCGGGAGATCCATCTCGCGCGGCAGGTCACCCACCTCAACGTCTGCCGGATGCACGACATCGGCGAGATCGACGGGCTCCGGTACATCTCGATGGAGCACGTGGACGGCCAGACCCTGCACGACCTCATCCAGTCCATGGGAAGGCTGTCCCCTCGGCAGACCGTCAGCCTCGCCCGGCAGATTGCGGCCGGTCTCGAGGCCATTCACAAGAGCGGCATCGTCCACCGCGACCTCAAGCCGACCAACATCATGCTCGATCGGTCGGGGCGCGCGGTGTTGATGGACTTCGGGCTCGCTCTCGCCCAGGGCGGAGACAAGATCACGAGCGAAGGCGAAGTGCTGGGAACGCTCTCGTATCTTTCGCCGGAGCAGGCCCACGGAAGCGCCGTCGATGCCCGGAGCGACCTGTATTCTTTCGGCCTCATCCTGTTCGAGATGCTGACCGGCGTACGCCCCCCGGGCGACGGCGAGCGGATTCCTCTCGCCCTCCGGAAGAACCCGTCCTGTCCCCCTCCGAGCGCACTGACGCCGGAAGTGCCGAAGGAGCTCGACGCAATCGTCCTCCGGTGCCTCGACCCCTCCCCGCTCGGCCGCTATCCCACGGCCCGAGAGCTCGATTTCGATCTCGAGAGGGTCTCCGACTTCAGCTCCAGCGGAGTCGTGACCAAGGCCGCCGCCTCGAGCTCCGGGAAATGGGTCGTCGCCGGACTCGGCGCTCTCGGCCTGGCGTTCGTCCTCGGGCTCTTTGCGCTGAAGCCGGACACGTCCCGCGCGTCGACCCTCGCCATCCTTCCTCTTACGTACGAAGGGCCGGAGGACATGAACTATCTCGCGAGCCTGGTACCCCTCTTCCTCGGGGACGAGCTCCGCGAGAGCCGCGCGCTCGAGGTGGCGCCCTTCGCTTCGAGCCGGACGTTTCCGCCCGGGGAGGCCGCGAGATCCGTCGGAGCGGAGCTCGGGGTCGACTACATCGTTCGCGGCGAGCTCACATTCTCCTCCGGGCGGTTGAAGAGCTCGATTCTCCTGGAAGGGCTCGACGGCGAACGGGAATGGCAGGGAGAGCTCGAAAGCGACGTCGGAAACGTTCAAGACGAGCTCGTTCGAATCGCCTCGGAGCTTCGGGACGCCATCGGGGTACGGCCCGAGCCGAGCCGGCTCGAGAGGAAGCGCGATGCCGAGGCCCTCGCCCTGTATACCCAGGGCGTGATTTCTCTCGAAGGCTGGGACGTGGATCGGAACTACGATCTAGCCGCCCGTTCCTTTCGAGACGCTCTGGCCCGTGACCCGGCGTTCTCCGAAGCGCAGGCGGGCCTCTCGATGGCGCTCTGGGCGGCGTATCTCGAGACGCGAGAGCCCTCGCTGGTGAGTGAAGCGGAGAGCCTCGCGCGGAGCGCGGTCGAGTCCGCCCCCTCCCTTCCCGAAGCTCACCTGGCGTTCGGTGCGATCGCTCTCGGCCAGGGCCGGTCGGCGGAAGCCGCGGCGTCTCTCGCGAAGGCGCAGGAGCTCGCACCCGGCAACGACGACGTGTGCCGGCGCATCGCCGCCGCCTACGACGCCCTCGGGCGCGAGCAGGAAGCGGAGGCGATGTACAAGACGGCGGCGGCTCTTCGTCCGTCCTACTGGCGCCACGTGAACGACCTCGGCGCCTTTTACCTGCACCGGGGTCGCATCGAGGAGGCCAAGGCGCAGTTCCGTGAGGCGATCCGTCTGAGTCCCGAGCGCCACACGGGCTACGCCAACCTCGCGGGCGCCCATCTCCTCGCGGGGGAGATCGAGCAGGCGGAGCCGCTGCTCCAGGCGACGATTCGTATCCGCGCCTCGGACAGCGCGCACAACAACCTGGGGTTCGTCTACTACTCCACGGGGCGATACGAGGAGGCGGCGGAGCAATACGAGAAAGCGATCGAGCTGGCTCCGGAGGACGCGATGTACCATGGCAACCTCGGAGACGCGTATCGACAGCTTGGTCGACGCGAAGATGCCGAGCGGGAGTACGTGAGCGCCATCGAGCGCGAGCATGCGGTACTGGCCGTCAATCCGGAAGACACCGAAGCGCGCGCCGGGTTGGGCATGTTCCTCGCTGGCGCAGGCCGTTGCAGCGAGGCGCAGCGAGAGACCGAGCGCGCACTGAGGAGGGCGCAAGACGACCCGACGGTTCAGTACTACGCTGCGATCGCCCACTCGGTCTGTGGGAACGAAGCCAAAGCGTTAGAGGCCGCGACGAACGCAGTCCGGGGGGGAATCGTCGCGGACGTGAGGACCAACCCAGACTTGAAGCAGCTGCTCGCTCGAGAACCGCTCGCAAGTTTGCTGCGGTGAGCTACCCTCCCCGCTCGATCTTGACCATCGGATCCAGATCCGGAAGTCCGGTCCAGGAGACGTCGTACTTCCACGTGTGGGGCAGCATCGCCCAGGGCCGGTCCTCTACAGCGCCG